>CAWKZI010000013.1:0-15372 GCA_963854365.1 Gammaproteobacteria bacterium | reverse complement strand
TCCTTTTGGTTAGAATCTCGTTTGGTACAGTGTTCTATAAGGGAGAGTTAGAAGGCTCTATGCGTCCGGGCTGTTTCTAGCCTGAGAAGTATAGGTCGTTAAATCGAAATGGTATTGCTTATCATTTAGTTTCTCCATTTAAAACAAAGACTTAAGTGAGTTTTGATTGACAAAACGGAGCTAAGAAGCCAAGCTTCCATAATTAAAATTTTAAGGAGTTTCTCATGAAGTCAGATGCCACAGTTATTAAGCATTTGAACACGGCGCTTGGAAATGAACTGATTGCGATAAACCAGTACTTTCTACACGCTAGGATGTATGAAGATTGGGGATTTAATAAGTTGGCAGAAAAAGAACATCATGAGTCAATCGATGAAATGAAGCATGCGGATCAATTGATTAAGCGTATTCTCTTCCTTGAAGGATTACCCAACCTGCAGAATTTAGGTAAGCTTTTAATTGGAGAGCACACTCGGGAAATGCTTGAATGTGATCTCAAGCTGGAAATGATTGCTTGCCCGGATCTTAAAGATGGTATTGCTTACTGTGAGTCGATTGGGGATTTTGTTAGCAGAGATTTGCTAAGTTCGATTTTGGATAGTGAGGAAGAGCATATTGATTGGCTTGAGACTCAGCTTACTCTTATAGATAAGGTTGGCTTAGAAAATTTTCAACAATCCATGATTTAGACTTCAACACCAACTTAATCGTCGGGCGGGGGGATGCTCTTAGCGATTTAAATTATCCGGCTGTTTTCTACAATTCTGTTTTCTAATTTTTGCCTGCATCAAGTCGATAGCATAAGTAAGCTCGGCAGGGTACCACCCTTGCCTCAATCTATCACAGCGTCGCTGATTTCTTATGTATGCATGCATCGACCTAGGCTCGAATAGTTTTCATTTACTCATTGGTGAATGGGAGAATGGTCGTATTCGTATAATCGAACGTTGTAGTGAAAAAGTCCAATTGAGTGAAGGTGTTAGTAGTAGTGGAAAAGTTTCATCAGCCTCATTTGAAAGAGGTTTGGTAACTCTCCAACATTTCAAATTTTTAATGGATCGATACCCCATACAGCAATATTGGGCGTTAGGGACTAATACTTTTCGTGTAACAAAAAATGCCAGTGATTTTGTCAAAGCTGCTGCTAAATTAGGCATTGATATATCAATTATTAGTGGTGTGCAGGAAGGAGTGCTCATTTATGCAGGAGTGATTACTGCACTGCCAGTATCAGATGTTCACCGACTAATAATTGACATCGGTGGTGGAAGTACTGAAGTGATTGTTGGGAGGTCTCATGAACGCCTTATGACTCGAAGTTTAGCGATTGGTAGTATGACATGGCGAGATCGGTTTTTTGATGAATCAAGTTTATCCGTTGCAGCAATAGAATCACAAATGGATCTTGGTGTAGCTGCGGCATTGGAAATATTTCAAAGCATCGCCAGGGAATTGGGAAAAGTGAGATGGAACGAAGTCTATGCATCTTCCGGAACGGCAAAAATGCTGGCTGCAGTTTGTCATGAACAAGGCTTCGGGCAATCACAAATTAGTTATCGTTCTCTGCAGGAAGTCAAATCAACTCTTGCGACTACGATAGCGATGAATTCTGGGCTATCAGGGTTAAAAGAAAGGCGTAGAGATTTATTATTGCCTGGTTGGTGCATTCTAAGTGCCTTAATGGAGACCTATGAAATTAAAGTAATAAACCTAAGCACCACTGCTTTGAGGGAAGGAATGCTTGATTTCATGGTTAAAAATAAAAAAACCCTACCAGCTATGGAGCAAAGCGGTTTGCCTAATGTGAGTTTTGCTAATGCCTAACTCGTTAATAACTAACTAAAAAATTAGCTCAATTTTTCGTTAAGACTGAGATAATTGTCGCAATAGTTTTAATTGAACATCATCCGATTTTGTTGATTCGATATCCCTGCCAGAATAACTTCCATCTGCCATGAGCTCCCAGCTTTGTCCGGTATCATTTAAATGGAGTTCCATTTCTTTCATTATTCGGGTTGCGTGCTTTTTCTTCAGAATCGGAAAGCAAACCTCTATTCGGTTTGAAAGGCTGCGCTCCATCCAGTCAGCACTTGCGCAGTAGACCTGGTGAGGGCCATTTAGGAAATAGTAGACTCTTGAGTGCTCAAGAAAACGACCCACCACAGAAATAACACGAATATTTGCACTTACTTCCGGTATGCCCGTCTTAAGGCAGCTGATTCCTCTCACTATTAAATCAATCTGCACCCCGGCTTGAGATGCGGCGTAGAGTTCTTTGATTATTGCTGGGTCAGTTAGGGAATTAAGTTTGGCTAATATCCTTGCAGGTTTACCTGCAAGTGCCGCCAGTTTTTCTGCAGCAATTAGTTTGATCAAAGACTTCCGTAAATTGAAAGGAGAATGAATAAGTAGATTTGGATGAATTTTTTTGCCCATGCCGGTGATTTGTTGAAAAACTTTATGCACATCTGCACAGACGATTTCATCTGCTGTCATCAGACTATAGTCGGTGTAGAGTAATGAATTCTTACGGTGATAATTGCCAGTTCCAAGATGCGCGTAACGTTTTAATGATTTACCCACACGCCTAACAAATAACAGCATTTTTGCGTGAGTTTTGTAACCCATCACTCCGTATACAACTACTGCGCCTGCTTCCTGTAAGATGCTGGCAAATTGGATATTTTCTTTTTCATCAAACCGTGCTCGTAATTCAATACAAACAGTCACTTCTTTCCCATTTCGAGCTGCATCAGCTAACGCTTCAACTAGTTCTGAGGATTCGTTGGTGCGGTAGAGGGTTTGTTTGATAGATAACACTAAAGGGTCTTTAGCAGCCTGTCTCAACCAGTCAATTATCGGAACGAAAGACTGATAAGGATGCAGCAGTAATTGGTCATCTTTTTCAACTGCGCTAAAAATATCAGCACCTTCTTGAAGCGCTTTGGGCGTGCCGGGGGAAAATTTGGGAAAACGGAGATCAGGGCGATCGATCATATCGGTCAAAGCGGTCAACCGCTGCAAATTTACTGGGCCGTCGAGAGTGAAGCATTCTTCTTTAGTGAGATTGAATCGTTGCAAAAGAAACTCAGTTAGTTCTGTTGGACATTCCATTCCTACTTCTAGCTTTGACGCCGCCCCAAACCGACGACTGTGCAGTTCGCCCTGTAAGGCGCTGGCAACATCTTCAACTTCTACATTAGACATTTCTAAGTCTGAATTTCGCGTAACGCGAAATTGGTGGCATTCGGTTACAGTCATTCCCGGGAAAAACTCATCTACAAAGGCATGAATTATAGATGACAAGAAAACAAAGTTGTCGCCTTCGGGCATTATGCTTAGAGGAACTTTAATAAGCCTCGGTAGTGAGCGCGGGGCAGGTACAATTGCTAAACCACTATCTCTTCCAAACGCATCTTTTCCATCCAGGGAAAGGATAAAGTTTAGGCTTTTGTTAACTAGTCGTGGGAACGGGTGTGCAGGGTCTAGACCCAAAGGGCTGACCACCGGCAAAACTTCGTCAAAAAAGTATTTCTTTGTCCATTCAATCAATTCAGCATTCCATCGATTTCGATGATGAAAATGGATATTTTTAGCAGCTAGAGCTGGAAATAATTGCTCATTCAGAATTTTATATTGTTCGTGAAGCGCGATGCGCACCTCTGCGTGAATTTCTTTCAGAATTTGTTCTGGATATTTACCGTCAGGGCCAGGTCGCTGTCGACCAAAATCTAATTGTTTTTTTAGCCCGGACACACGAGTTTCGTAAAACTCATCTAGGTTAGAGCTGAAAATTAAGAGAAAAACTAAGCGCTCGATTAGCGGATGCTTGTCTATTTTAGCTTGGCTCAATACTCGAAGGTTGAATTCCAAGTAACTGAGCTCTCGATTTTGATAGTAATTGGAATCAGAGAAATCGATTGGTGTGAAGTTTTTATTCGCGTCAGACGCTGATTCGCTCACACTCCTTCTGTTGAAGTCTTGAGAAACGGTGGCAGACGGAAATTCAGAATTAGAACGCTCCGAAGTAGAAGGTATCGCTTTAGAATTGTCGACTATTACTGTTAGAGGGTTTTTTGGGGTTTGTTGAGGCATAACTTTGTGATTAATTGAGAATTTGAGAGAAGAACTTAACTTTGAAGAATTATCTCTTAAAAATCAATATTTAATCGCAACTATTTGAAGCGGTATCAGGATATGAGGTAAAACACTAAATAGAGCCAGTTTTTTGACCCAGGCTATGAGCCATCTGAGCAGCTCAAGGAGCTTGATTGTTACTTGGCGGATTCTGGTTATAATTTAAAAGTACCTAGAGAAGTAATGTTAGTGAATTTAGAAGTACATTCTAATGCGCTTACAAAATAAGTACTGCGCAAAGGAAATGCAGTTAAGGAATCCATTTTGCATAGAACCATGCGGCGATGATGGCTGAATTTTTGCTTGGGCTAGTCTAGTTTTACAAGCGAAGAAAATAGTCACATATTTCATGACATGTTCGTCAACCAAGCTGGAACGTTATATTTATTAGTAGTCCGTAATAGTGAAGAAAAGGTTGTTAGTTATGGAATGTCTGTTCAGATAAACGAGGCTATTGCAGTGTTTGGAATAGTGACTTATAAGCTTTCGCGGTGCAAAGATTTGCCCAGCGCGATTATCAACCAGCTTTTGCAATGTGGGCTGAAGAAAGAGCCGGCTCATGGATTTTCACAGGTAGAAAGAGTCAATGATTCAGCCAAAAGAGTATATGAGAAATCGAGCTTTAGAAAGCTCTATTCTTATTGGTGTCGAGTTAATCCGCTTGGTATTAATTATCTTACGTTAAACCAGAAATGCCAGAAAATTAAAAAAGAGAGAAGGTCGTCTGGCTATTCATTTTGTAATCACTAAGCGACTGGCATTTAAAGAGGAGAGGGCTCATATGTCTAGGGTGAGGCTGGCAATATGACTCTAGATAATTGCATATGAGCTAGAAGGTGATCTTGGTATTTTAGATTACGCTCTGTTATCAATGGCCCGCTTACGATAGACTTCCGCGCTCTAGAATTATTACCCTAGCAATTTGGCGCGCGATTTCAAATTTATTGAATCACCTTAGACAGCGGGTTCAGGAATTATTTATAGGATATAAAATGAAGAATACCCAAGTGTTATTTGCGAAACGACCTTTCGGAGAACCGGCAGACGAATGTTTCAATTTTGTTGAGACTGAAGTTCCAGAATTAGAAGAAAATCAAATCCTAATTAAAGTATCTTGGCTTTCTCTGGATCCTTATATGCGTGGAAGGATGAATGATGTGAAATCTTATACATCTGCACTCGAAGTAGGTGACGTTATGACAGGTGAATCTTCAGGTATCGTATTAAAATCTAATTCTGATGAGTTTGCGGAGGGCGATACAGTAGCCGCTCATATGGGGTGGCAAACACATATTGTAGCAGAAGCTGATGATCCTCGAGTAATGAAAGTTAATACAGATAACGGGACCCTATCAGCACATCTAGGGGTGGTCGGAATGCCAGGCCGGACTGCCTATTTTGGTTTAACTGAAGTAGGGAAGCCGCAGTTTGGTGAGACTTTGGTTGTCGCTGCGGCTTCCGGTGCAGTTGGTTCTGCGGTGGGCCAAATTGCAAAAATTAAAGGGTTGCGTGCCGTTGGTGTGGCAGGCGGACCGGAGAAATGCCAATATGTTGTGGATGAGCTCGGTTTCGATGCTTGCATTGATTATAAAGCAGAAGACTTTGAGCAAGCTCTCATTAAAGCATGCCCCGATGGTGTGGATATTTATTTTGAGAATGTTGGAGGAGCAGTAACAAAAGCGGTTGCTCCACTGCTGAATGAAGGGGCTCGCGTTCCTATCTGTGGTTATATTTCAAATTATAATGACGAAGACATTACGAAAGCGGAAACACCTTTCCATATTCTCAAGGCTTTAGACTCGATCCCAGAGCATCGTTTTTTCGTGGTTACCGAATGGCGAGACAACTGGGTTGAAGCTACAGAAATACTGGGTGGCTGGATTAAAACAGGGCAGCTTAAATACAGGGAATGTATTGGTGAGGGGCTGGAAAATGCACCTGATCTTTTTCGTGGCATGTTAAAGGGTAAAAACTTTGGCAAGCAATTAGTTAAAATAGTTGACTAGCAAGTACAGGCAGTGAGAATACTAATAAAATGGATGACTTTAGTTTAAGTAGACTTTTTGATTTGGAAGGTAAAACTGCCCTAATTACCGGCGGATCCAGTGGTCTAGGATTAATCATGGCGAAAGGCCTTTTACAAAATGGCGTAAAAGTCCTTATTACTTCTCGGAAAAAAGAAAAGTGTGACATGGCGTTAACTGAGCTTGAGAAATATGGGAGTTGTTTTTCTGTTGCTGCTGATGTTACTAAAAAAGAAGACAGATCTAAGATTGTAGCCGCTGTCGATGATCGTTTTGATGGTTTATCTATTCTTATTAATAATGCGGGCGGAAACTGGGGAGCTAAGTTGGAGGATTACCCAGATGAGAGTTTTGAAAAGGTAATTAGTACCAATTTAAATGCAGTCTTCTCCTTAACTAGAGACTTGATTTCTCAGCTTGTAAAATCTTCTACTGATGATGACCCTGGGCGAATTATCAACATCGGGTCCATGGACGGTCTCCATGTACCTATTGTCCAGCGGGTACCAACATTTGCTTATTCGGCCAGCAAGGCAGCCTTGCATCATCTTACTAAGGCCTTAGCGGTAGATTTGGCCCCTAAAAGAATCACTGTGAACGCTGTGGCGCCCGGCTTCTTTGAATCACGGATGACGGAATATGTTTTTAAGCACTTTATTGCTGATATTGAAGATGATTGTCCGCTGCATCGCGTTGGTCAACCTGAGGAATTAGTTGGCATTGTGGCATACCTGGCTTCTCGAGCTGGGGCTTATACCAATGGCGCGGTGATACCTGTGGATGGTGGCACGAGTATTTCCAAAGGAAGGCGTCCCTGGACCGATTAATACCGTCTTCCCATAAAATAACTAATCTTCTTGTCCTTCGGTGATTGAGTTGTTAGCTTAGTTTCCTATTTCACGGGCTGTTCGGGTATTTTAAAAGGCCGGGCTACAATTCGTGAAACTAATGGTTGGCAGTTCAATAATATAGTAGAACAATGCTGGAGAAGAAATGAGTCTATTTAATTTGGAAGGCAAAGTTGCCCTTATTACCGGATCGACGAAGGGTATTGGCAAGGCAATTGCCAAGCGAATGGCAGAGCAAGGAGCTATAGTTGTAATTTCTAGTCGAAACCAAGATGCATGTGATGATGTAGCAGCAGGCATTATTGCAGAGGGCGGGAAGGCTATTGCTATTGCAAGCAATATCAACTACCAAGAACAATTGCAAAATCTAGTTACCAAAACACAGTCAGAATTGGGTTCTATCGACATTCTAGTGTGTAATGCAGCGATTAATCCTTTCTTCGGTAGCTCTCAGGAAATACCAGATTCAGCATTTGATAAGATAATGCATGCCAACATAGGGAGCGTTCACAGGCTGTGCCAAATGGCTATTCCTGGAATGGCAAAAAAAGGAGGAGGTGCAGTAGTGATTATCTCTTCTATTGGTGGCTTAAAAGGCAGCAATGCTCTGGGTGCCTACGCCATATCAAAGGCTGCAGACATGCAAATGGCGCGTAACTTAGCGGTTGAGTGGGGCCCGAAAAATGTAAGGGTGAATTGCATTGCGCCAGGTCTAGTAAGAACGGATTTCGCTAAAGCGCTGTGGGAAAATCCAGAAATATACGAAGCAACTGTGTCTAAGTACCCGTTACGAAGGATTGGTGAGCCGGACGAAATCGCAGGTGCTGCGGTTTTCCTTGCTTCTGATTCCGGGTCGTTTACCACAGGTCAAACGATTGTAATCGATGGTGGTGGTACAATAGCCGGATAAGACTGTCTTAGGTTTTATATTATTTATGTATAGAGGAAAATAGTGAAATGATGGATTTGGGTTTAGAAGAAAATTTAGTAGAAGTTAGAGAAAAGATCCGGAAGTTCGTGGAAGAAAAGGTAGAACCGATTGAGCAAGAGTATCACCATGAAATAGGTGTTGGTGATCGCTGGTCCCACACACCACGACAAGAAGAAATTTTAGCTGGACTAAAAAAGGAGGCTAAATTACTCGGCTTGTGGAACTTCTTTTTGCCAGAAAGCCAAGGCGGCGCTGGCATATCTAATCTTCAATATGCGCATCTAGCAGAAATTATGGGTAGAAGCCGCTTGGCTTCCGAGTCGTTTAACTGCAGTGCCCCTGATACCGGTAATATGGAAGTATTGGAACGTTATGGTTCCGAAGAGCAAAAGAAGCAATGGCTTGAACCACTTTTAGAAGGAAAGATTCGTTCCGCTTTTGCCATGACGGAGCCAGGTGTCGCTTCTTCTGATGCAACTAATATTTCCACCAGAGCTATTTTGGAAGGAGACGAGTGGATCATTAGTGGTGAAAAATTTTATATCTCTGGAGCGGGAGATTCGCGTTGTAAAATCATGATCACCATGGTGGTGACCGATCCCGATGCTCCAAAGCACAATCGACAATCGCAAATATTAGTACCTATGGATGCTGAAGGTGTTGAAGTAGTTCGACCTATGCATGTATTTGGCAGGGACGATGCTCCGCATGGACATATGCACATAAAATTCCATAATGTACGGGTACCTGAGAGCAATATTATCCTTGGCCGAGGGCGCGGTTTTGAAATTTCCCAGGGCCGTCTCGGGCCTGGGCGCATTCACCACTGTATGCGTTCAATCGGCGCAGCTGAAAAAGCCTTAGATCTTATGTGTAAACGTGCTGTAAGTCGCGAAGCATTTGGTAAACCTTTGTCGGAGCTTGGCGGTAATTACGACATTATTGCTGATAGTCGAATCGAGATAGAGATGTGTCGTTTATTAACTTATAAAGCGGCATGGCTGATGGACTCAATCGGAAATAAGGCTGCTAGAGATGCGATATCCCAGATTAAGGTTGCCGTCCCTAATATGGCATTAAGAGTTATAGATAGAGCTATTCAGATGCATGGTGCGGCTGGGGTATCACAAGACTTTCCTTTGGCGGCACTGTGGACAAGCCAGCGAACTCTGCGCTTGGCTGATGGGCCGGATGAAGTTCACCGTCGCGTTATTGCGAGAAAAGAATTGGCTAAGTACGATTGATAGAGATCTAAAGCTACTTCAATGAAATGGGAACTTCGGTTCCCATTTTTGTATTCTTAAAATACCAAGAGTTCTGATCCATTTTCTAAATAGAGAAGTTAAGTCATAGCCATTTAGGGTAGCTTGCTCGTGAAATACTCTGTTGCAGTAATTATTCCCACTTACAATCGACGTAATTTGATTGGCAGGGCGATTGAGTCTGTGTTGAGACAATCATGCTCCGCAGATGAGATTTGTGTAGTCGATGATGGCTCAGGCGATGGAACGCAAGATTTTATTAGATCAAATTTTCCGCAAGTTAAATATGTCTATCAAGAAAATGCGGGAGTGAGTTCAGCGCGTAACCGAGGGCTAATAGAAACATCTGCTGAATGGGTGGCGTTTTTAGACTCCGATGATGTTTGGTCAAACGATAAACTTGAACTGCAAAGAGCGGCATTGGAAGCCGCACCAACCTTTTGCCTGATACACTCTGATGAAATTTGGGTCAGAAATGGCCGGCGGGTAAACCCGATGAACAAACATCGGAAATACGGAGGAGAAATATTTGAGCGCTGCCTAGCTCTTTGTCTTATATCTCCTTCAGCGGTGATCATACAGAGAGCTTTGTTTGATGAGGTCGGGGTTTTCGACGAATCATTACCAGTATGTGAAGATTATGATCTCTGGTTGCGAATATGCTGCCGTTACCCCGTACTTTATGTCGATAAGCCCTTGCTCGAAAAGTACGGAGGGCATGATGATCAGCTTTCTAAAGAGTACTGGGGTATGGATAGGTTTCGTGTGGTCGCTTTAGAAAACCTTCTCAATAGCTCCGTACTAAGCGGGCAGCAGCGCACACTAGCTATCAGGGCCCTCAAAGAAAAGTGTTTAATCTTAATAAATGGCGCATGGAAAAGAAATAACTCGGGTCTAGCGGAACAATTCGTCACCTTGATCGATAAATACTCCTCCG
Source organism: Gammaproteobacteria bacterium (assembly GCA_963854365.1). Lineage (GTDB taxonomy): Bacteria > Pseudomonadota > Gammaproteobacteria > Pseudomonadales > Pseudohongiellaceae > UBA9145. The sequence goes on along the minus strand of CAWKZI010000013.1, from coordinate 5,233 downwards.
GGTTATAGTTTGCTTAGTGGCTTTTTGAAACAAGTGCAGGTCCAACTGCAGTGTTGCGATCCAAAAAAAATTAGTGATGTTTCGAAATAGGTTATATAGATAATGCGTAAATTAAAAATTAATATTCTTGTAGCGCACTTACTTGAAGCTAAGCCTTTGATGAAGCAATTTGGGTTGCTGAAAGTGTTTTCAGAGGGAGATGCTCCAATTCCAGGCCTTACGCAAACCTATAAAAATAAAGATGGTATGGTGTTGTTAGTTACTGGCATGGGTAAGTCTGCGATGACTCAAGGTGTTAAGGCTCTTCACCGCTGGCAATTAGAGAGTTTAGAATATGAACCGGAACTGGCGACAATTTGGATAAATATAGGAATAGCTGGGCATAGAACAGCTAGGCTGGGTAGCGGATATTTAGCCCACAAGATAGTTGATCAAGAAACAGGGGATTGCTGTTATCCAGGCATGCTAATAGAAGGTTTTGAAACCAGAGAAGTATGCACAGTTAATGAACCAGAAACGATATATCCGAGATTGGTATTATACGATATGGAATCTGCTGCTTTTTATCGAGCAGCGTCTGCGTATGCGAGCTCAGAATTTATTCAGTGCTTCAAAATTATCTCCGATAATTTAGTTACACCCGTTGAGCGATTTAAATCGCAAAATGTGTTTGACCTGATAGCGAATCATGGTGAGAACATAGCAAAATTATTTAAGCTTCTACTTAAATTGGCTGATGAATTTGATATAGCTTATGGACTACCTGAGGAATACAAAAACTTGCAAAGAAATTATTCCCTAAGTGTTTCCTATCAGCATCAAATCTTGCGCTTGTGTCAGAGGTATTATGCGCTATCAAAAAAACATGAGTTAGCTACGATATGTTCCCAAAAATTTGTCAATGCGAGAGAATTGGTAACTTGTCTTAATGCAGGGTTGCACTCCTCCTAAGGCTAAATGATGAGTAGAATGGCTTGATGTTTTCAGCGATTTATATAGAAGAAGAAGTAGCACGTAGTGACCGGGTTCTGCAGTTGTTGGAGCGATTCTCGGATGTCCCCCAAATTTCCTGTGAACGTTATGGTCAGATTTTTAATCGTTCGGGTCAAAATTTTCGCTTACAAAAAAAAGCCCCCGCCTTGATACTAGCAAAAAAATATGGAAATTTAGTGTTACCAGTGCCGGACGGTTATGGGTTCAATCAGGACCGAAGCTACTACTTTTCGCATATGATGAACTGTGTTTATGATTGCCGATATTGTTTCTTACAGGGTATGTATCGCTCAGCAAACTATGTATTGTTCACAAACTATGAAGATTTTGGTGCTGCTATAACAGCAACTGTCGCTGAAAGCGAAAATAGGACGGTCTTCTACAGCGGCTATGACTGCGATAGCTTGGCTTTGGAGCCAGTGAGTAATTTTTGTGAATATTTTCTGCCATTGCTAGGAAAACTTCCCACAGCCACATTGGAGATTCGTTCGAAAAGCACTCAGATCAGGAAATTATTAGATACAGAGCCGCTTGCTAATTGCGTAGTCGCTATGAGCTTTACTGATCAGCTATCGACCGATAGCTGGGAACACAAAGTGCCATCAATCGCTAAGCGCTTAGAGTCGTTAAAGAAATTACAGCAGGCAGGTTGGCCTATTGCGCTTCGATTCGAGCCACTAGTATTTGATGAGTCGTATTTAGAACGATATCAGGTGCTATTCAAAGAAGTGTTTACTTCCCTTGATGGAGATTTAATTCACTCAGTTAGTACTGGAATGTTTAGAATGCCTATCGATTTTCATAAGAAAATTGTAAAGCTGTATCCCGACGAGCCTCTATTAGCGCGGGATACTGTTCAAACTGATGGCATGACCTCGCTTATGTGTGATACAGAAGAAGAGTGTCTTCAAGCTCTAGAAAAAAGTTTATTCGAATTCATTTCTTCTAAGCAATATTATCGTTGCGCATAAGGTTTAGGCTGGAAAATGGGAAAAAACCAAGGTATCAAAGATAAGGTAGTCATTGTTACAGGGGCATCGTCAGGAATAGGCTTAGCCATGAGTGAGGCTTTGCTTGCTGACGGTTATGATGTAATTGCTATCGCTAAAAATTTTGACTCCTTTGAGGTCGATCACGACCGTTTGCGAACCGAAGAATTAGATGTCTCGGTCCTGGATAATTTGGAGCAAGCTACTAACGATATTCTCAAGTCAATTAACAAGCCTATCAAAGCTTTGGTAAATAATGCTGGCCTGGGGAAGATGGCATTTCTTGAACAGTTATCTATTGCCGATATGCGTATGGTTATGGATATAAATTTTATGAGCCATGCGATAATTACGAAGGTGTTTCTGCCAACACTTAAACGACAAGGTCAAGCCGATATAGTTTTTACTGGTTCTGAGGCAGCTTTAAAAGGCGCTCGCCAAGGTAGTATTTATTGTGCCAGTAAATTTGCAATTCGTGGATTTGCTCAATCTCTACGTGAAGAGTGTGGGAAATCGAGAGTTAGAGTTACTCTAATTAATCCAGGAGCCGTGCGAACACCCTTTTTCGACGACTTGCATTTTGAACCTGGTGCTGACAGTGAAAACGCAATTGAAGCCTCAGATATTGCAGATATTTTACTCACAGTACTGAATTCTAGACCTCAAACGGTTTTTGATGAAATTAATCTGTCACCCTTAAATCATGTCTGGAAGCGTAAATAGAGTTTCTGCGACAATATGCCGCACTATAGATACTTCCGGTCGCATGGTCAGTAGCCTATTAAAGCTGCGATAATTCGAATGCTCGTAATTACTCAGTTAGGATCAACTGACCCTAAAGAATATGAGGTTTCCAAATGAAAATTTCCACATCAATGAGAGTAGCGACAATCACGTTATTAGCTTTGCTTTTCAGTATTTCCGCTGCTCATACAGCCCTAAAGGAAGCAGCCCCAGCCGATGGAGCTACAGTTAAGGCGGCTCCTGCGCACATTGACTTGGTCTTTAATGGCCCAGTTAGGTTGATTAAATTGGAATTAATGGGGGTTGGTCATGAAATGCCGACAAACTTTGAAGCCAACGCAGAGGCAATGGCTAACTTCCGGCTGGAAACACCAGGGATGCATCCTGGTGCATTCACCGTAAATTGGGCTGTTATCGGAGCCGATGGACATACGGTGACTAATTCATACACGTTTACCGTTGACCCAGATGCCCCATAAGATCATCTTGGCCATCAGAACAAAAAATGCTCTGATAGTTAATATTGATAACGTCAAAGTAGGTTGATATAACAACCGTGATGTCTTCAATCCCAACTAGTTGGGAGCTCGCCAGTCTAGTATGTAAATTCTTGATTTATATTGGGGTTGCCAGTATTGCGGGTGGCAGTTACTGTCTATGGCAGTTTTCGGACCGTAGCAAGCTGTCTTTGCATAGAATCCTAAGCTATATTCTTATTGGGTCCTTGATAGGCTTTCAGGGAGTTGTGGCAAATTTTCTGATCCAGGTCGGATTGATCAACGACAATGGATTTGCGGGAATGTTTGATTGGGGAATGGCATCACTTCTGTTGGGTGCTCAGCTCGGAGATGTCACGCTTTATCGCTTAATAGGGTTCGTAATTGTATTGCTGTCTTGTCTATTTTCCCTACGACGTGTAACTCATTTAGCTCGAGCGTCCAATCAAAATTTTTATGGTTTAATCATAGCGATTCATTTCTTCGCTTTATTGGTTATTTCTTCAAGTTTTCGCCTTGCTGGGCATGTTTCAGTGTTGTCGATAGTTCCACAGATTGGCATAGTTATTCATGTGACTGCCTTTGCTCTTTGGATAGGTTCATTGTACCCACTTTATAAATTTACTGAGTCCAGTGATCTAAATTTTTTGCGATTGATCATGAAGCGATTTGGTGATTATGCGATTGTTATCTTGGCTTTACTTGTTGCATCAGGACTGATTATGATCCTTGAATTACTTGAATCTCCAAGCGAGCTTATCTCGTCTCCTTATGGTTGGGCTTTTCTGAGTAAGCTAAGCTTGGTGGTCATAATCGTAGGCATAGCGGCGGCCAACAAGCTGATATTCGTGCCCATCATAGCCACTCAAACTGATACTAGGAAATTGGCAAGTTCGATTCGCTGGGAAATGTTAATAGCTAGTTTGATTCTAATGTTGACCAGTTATTTTTCAACAATAGTTGGCCCAGCGAATCCTATGTAGTAGCCCTTTATCGTCTAGCAACGAGAAATTCATAGTTAGAACAAGTAGTGCCAAACTAGGTTTAGATAAAATGGACTGGATCCAGCGGTGACCCATTAAGTTAAGATCGGTCTATGTCTTCATTTTCGAAGAAGGAAAATCCCTTATCAGCGGTGTTGATTCATAGCCTTCCAAATAGAGCATAAATAAATCAGCGCTTTCTAGTTATTCGAGAATATAACCGTTGAGGAAACCTTTAGCTTCTGAGCAAATAGCAATCGAAATTATGGGTTCATGTTTGCGATGCCATTATCTGCTAAAAAGAGGCCCCTCTTGGCCGACTTAATATATATTAGGTCGGCGTTCTTTTGCCAGCATTTCACGTTTATTTAATCTACGTAGTGTTCCCTAAAGAAGAAGCACCGTATTATTTTTGCATCCGTCGCTTTGATTGTGTGCTTAACCAGTGTTTGATCCTCGAAAACTTAATAGGAGATCTATTGCCAATTTCTCATCAGAATCTCAGCCATGGTTCAGGCTTATCGCTTCGTTCCCGTAGCTTCCAGGGCTTATTTTTATCACTGATATCATTCTTAATGGTATCTACATTTCATTCTTCTCGGGTTCATGCAGATAAAGAATTTGCTGAGACATCGTTTAATTATGACTTCTCTCCATTTATTGATTGGCTAGAGCAAGCTTCAGACGAGAAAAATATACCCGGAGTCGCATTTGCGATCGTTTCTCGTGAAGGCATTATTCATTTGCAATCTAGGGGTGTGAGAAGCGTAGAAGAAAGAGGCTCTATAAATACTGATTCGATATTCCGGATTGCTTCTATGTCAAAGACTTTTGCTGGTACAGCTGCTGCGCTGCTAGTTAATCAAAATTTACAAAGTTGGGATGCAAGAATTTCTGATTTGTTTCCAAGTATGAAAATTGGGACCGCCCTCTCTTCCAGAGCTATCACACTAAAACATGTTGTAAGTCACTCAACTGGACTTATGCCACATTCCTATTCAAATATGCTTGATGATGGAGTTTCCTA
>CAWKZI010000012.1:0-15531 GCA_963854365.1 Gammaproteobacteria bacterium | reverse complement strand
TAGCTGGCAGTAGTATGGTTTTTAAAAGACTCCCTTTAAGACTATGTAAATGAGATACCCGACCATGCGGAGGTTCAACAGGTTTGAGTTTGTTGGTTCAACCATGCTCGAAACTAACTGAAGAATTTCGGCAAAGCGTAAGTACGAATATTGCGCTTAAGATATTTCTGAACAAGCACTGCAAGGGATATGTCCACAATAGCGAAAACTTTGGCGGTTACGACAATGAAAGTCAAAATTCTGGCGTTTTGGTCTCGATGGCGCGGATCTCTTTGAGTCAGGCAACTGGCCAAAGCCCCTATGACGAGAGGACTGAACGGTAAGCTGTCTCCTTATGCGCTGATTTGGAACAGTTTTTGCTTAAACAGTTACAGTTGTTCTTTAACGAAGGCCTTGCTAAGTGAGATGCAATCATAATAGATCCCAAATTAGCTCTGTCATTGAGGTAAATCTTAAGCTTTTTCGTGATCTTTAATATTTATCGTTGGAGAATATTGTCCTGCTAACTAAAGAAGTAACGAGCTATTAACGATTTTTGACAGCATCGATGGTCAGGTTGCGATAGTTCGTCAAGTTAATTGCTAAACAACAATAACTGAGGAAGAGGCACAGGCGAGACATTTTAGTCACCTCTTTGTGATTGTAAACAGGATCAAGTACGACTTTAACTTGGCTGAAATAACGAATGCTATCCGGCTACTCAAGTAGATCGTCAGAAATAGAATTTAGTTTAGAGGGATAACTGATTTAAACGGAATTACGACAGTTCGATAAAAGTAGGAAGCATGCTAGAGCCTGATTATTGCATGCTTTTACGCAGCAGGCATGCATAGACCACTAAATATTATCCGCAACCAATTGGGTGTGGGTGTAGTTAGCATTAAAATAAAAAGGGATTACAGATAATGACTTCAACAACAGGGACTTCAGTCTACAGCAATTTACCTTTAGAAATTGACGCGGCAGAGGAAGAATTGACCGAAGTGGTTGAGCGCTATGCGCCCTTAGTAAAACGAATCGCACACCATTTATTATTACGAATGCCAGCAAGCGTGCAAGTTGATGACCTGATTCAATCAGGCATGATCGGCTTACTCGAAGCGGCGAGGAAATATGATGTGTCGAAGGGGGCGAGTTTCGAAACCTACGCAGGAATTAGAATTCGTGGTTCGATGCTTGATGAAGTACGCAAAGGCGATTGGGCTCCTAGGTCAGTTCATCGCAAATCAAGAAAAGTGGCTGAAGCGATTAAGGCAATCGAGGCGCGGACTGGTAAAGATGCGAAAGATGGAGATATAGCCCAAGAGTTGGATATTGATCTAAACGCTTATTATGCAATATTGCAAGATGCCAGTGGTAGCAGGCTCTTTAGTTTCGACGATATAATGGAGGGGGATGACTCGGCTATTGAGTTGGCTGTAGGGGAACTTCCAGGTCCATGCGACGGGCTCCAGCGATCTACCTTTAAAGAACAACTTGCAAGAGCTATTGATGGGTTGCCTGATAGGGAAAAATTGGTGTTAGCCTTATATTATGATGAAGAGTTAAACCTAAAAGAAATAGGTGAAGTTATTGGTGTCAGCGAATCTCGTGTTAGCCAGATTCATAGCCAGGCCGCTACGCGACTCAAGTCACGACTTGCTGACTGGAATTAACATACGAATAAAATTGTATGGTTATAATGGAGTAGCTAAGAATTCTTAAGTAAATTAGAAGTAAAATGAAGAAAAGTTAAAATATGTTCGACAAACTTCAAGTTGAATGTTTGATAGACGAAATAAGGAATTATTTTTTCAAGAAGAGAAAATTGCTTACCAACTATTTAAAACAACCATTGCCTATGAGCTAAGACTCAGGTGCGCGAACTCTAAGCTGGGCATAAATAGTAACGACAATATTTCAACTATGAATATCAAACTTATTTGTGAGTTTGATTTCGCTTCGAGAATACCCAGAAGGCCTAACTCTTTCCTTTTTCAGCTAAAATAGTGAGTTCCAATATGGGGTTTTGCACTATTACGAGCGTTGGCCTTGGCTTCATTCGCCGCAAAATATGCCAGAATTTACCTCCGTGCCGATTTAGCATGTATCCTTTATAATCTCAGCTCTCATTCAATCCAGTAAAGCTTATTATGACAATTGCATCAAGACAGGATAGTGCTGATTCTGGCTCCAGGCAGTTAATGCTAAGTGCAGCGAATTTATTTTGCGAAAGAGACGATAGAATCCTATTCCAAGGGCTCAATTTCGAGATAGAAGAGGGGCAGGTGCTGCAAATTACTGGTAGCAATGGCAGCGGAAAAACAACCTTGATGAGGATTCTTTGCGGTCTTAACGACGGCTACAGAGGAATGATCTCTTGGTATGGCAAGGAGATTTCTGACCAGATTGAAAACTTTTATCAATCACTGCTCTATATTGGCCATCGGGTTGGAGTGAATAAAGTTTTAACGCCAATTGAAAATCTCCGCTGGAGTTGCTGCCTTCAAACGCAAATTGAGGATGAGCGGTTGATGGAGGCACTTTCAATTGTTGGCTTACGTGGTTTTGAAGAATCTCAGTGTTTCACTCTTTCTGCCGGTCAGCAGCAGCGCGTTTCCTTGGCAAGATTATTAGTAAGCCCAGCTAAGCTATGGGTATTGGATGAGCCTTTTACAACTTTAGATTTACGAGCCGTAGAACAGTTAGAAAATTTCGTGGCCGACCATGCCGGTGCTGGTGGTGCGGTGATGATTACGACTCATCATGATCTAAAAATAACAAACCTCAATAAACTAGATCTCGGGTGAATTTGATGATGGTCACGAATCCCACCTCAACTTCTGCTGCGTTTTTATCGATGCTAAAAAGAGATTTGCTTATCGCTTATAGGCGGAAGAACGATGTTGTTAATCCCTTTATGTTCTTTTTTATTGTTGTTTCCTTGTTCCCTATCGCGATTAGTCCCGATCCTGAAAAATTAGGAGAAATAGCAGCGGGTGTGCTTTGGGTTGCTGCCCTATTGGCGGGATTGTTGTCGATGGATAATCTATTTCGGGCTGACTATGAAGATGGCTCGCTCGAACAATTGTTGCTCAGTCCACATCCACTTTATTTCATGGTCTTGGCAAAGAATATTAGTCATTGGCTAGTAAGCGGATTGCCCGTGGTATTGGTTTCGCCCTTACTTGCTTATATGTTAAACCTTCCGGCCGAATCCTACATGACTCTGTTCTTAACCTTGTTGCTGGGAACACCGGTATTAAGTTTGCTCGGATCAATTGGTGTCGCTTTGACGGTTAGTTTAGGAAGTAGAGGTTTAATTCTAGCTGTTATAACACTGCCAATGAGCGTGCCGGTGCTGATAGCCGGAACACTGGCAGTTCAACAGAATCTCAATGGCGACGCTTTAGCTTTTTATCTAGCGATTCTCGGTGCAATGTTGCTGGCTTCTATTGCTTTGGCGCCGCTAGCTTCGGCGGCAGCCTTAAGAATAAGTGTGAATTGAATCAAAACAAGGTAATTTTAGTTATTACTCCGTAATTACAATGGGTTACAATACGTAACATGGCCCAATTTTTGGGCATGGTATATTTGTGTTCCGGCAGTACTTGATCAGGGGTATCTGATAATGTGGTTGTGGTTTTCCAAGCTGGGTTCACCCAAGTGGTTTTATGAATTGTCAGGTCGATGGTTACCTTGGCTGGTTACCGCTATGTTTGCCTTTATGTTTGTAGGTATAGTTTGGGCACTACTTTTTGTGCCGCAAGATTATCAGCAAGGATTGACTAATCGTATATTTTACGTTCATGTGCCTGTGGCCAGTATCTCTTTAGCTTTCTTCCCGCTTATGGCAATAGCTGGCACCATTACTTTAGTTTGGAAAATGAAATTAGCAGATATTGTAGTGAAGACAGCGGCGCCATTGGGAGCCTGGTTTACTGCTTTTGCTTTGGCCTCAGGTTCAATCTGGGGTATTGATACTTGGGGGACCTGGTGGGTTTGGGACGGCAGGCTTACTTCACTCCTTTTCCAATTTTTCCTCTTGATCGGAGTAGTTTCTTTACGATCGGCGTTGGAAGATAGTGATGCCGCTGCTAAAGCCTGCGCTCTGCTCTCAATTGTCGGTTGCATCAATGTCGTGGTGATTAAATACTCTGTTGATTGGTGGAATACGCTCCACCAACCTGGAACAGATTTCGTGCTTTCTTCCAATAAAGCTAACGGCCCTGATATATGGGTGCCTTTGGTTTTAATGATTGGTGCGGTGTACCTGTTTTTTGCAGTCAGCATGATAATGTCAACTCGAAATGAAATATTACAAACAGAACGTCGATCTCAGTGGGTTGAAGAGCTAATCGATAAGTTATGATTTCTTGAGTGGAACAGAATTTTATTTGATTATAGAAATGCAATATTGGATTTATGATAAACGCTATACAATTTTCTAGCTTTAGTGAGTTTCTCAATATGGGAGGCTATGCCTTCAATGTTTGGAGTGTATACGGTTTATTTACAATATTCTTCGCAGCAAACTTGCTCGTTCCTATGTTTAAGAAAAAACAAATACTAAAAGACTTGAAACGTCGAAGAATGGTGAATAAAAACCCGCTACCAGGAAATAATGATCAAAATCCAGAATAAAATATAAATAAAGAATGAACAGAAAGAGAATATTGAACGAATAGACATAAAATAGATCGGGAAAATGCTGACTTTTTATAAAAAAAGTTATCTTATTGGAGAAAATTAGTGAAACCACATCGACGTAAACGACTTGCTGTTGTTACCTTTATTGCTGTCGGTTTAAGTATGGCAACAGGGCTTACCTTATTCGCACTAAGCCAAAATATTGATTTGTTCTACACACCTACTCAGGTTGCTGCTGGTGAAGTCAATATTGGTCAGCAAATTAGAATTGGTGGTATGGTTAAAGAAGGATCTTATGAGAGTGCTAACGACAGTATGAGAGTAATGTTTTCGGCAACTGACTATGTAAATGAGGTACCTATACAGTTTGATGGGATCTTGCCTGACCTGTTTCGTGAGGGACAGGGCATTGTTGTGGAGGGAACTATTAATAACAGTGGCTTATTTATAGCCTCAAGAGTGCTAGCAAAACATGATGAGAATTATATGTCTAACGAGGTAAAAGCGGCTATGGAAGCGGCTGGAGTCAACATAGAAAACCAACCTGCTCTGGCTGAATACTAGTGATTCCAGAGTTAGGGCAATTCTCGCTAATCCTGGCTTTCTGCCTGAGTATATTGTTGGGTAGCGTTCCTCTTGTTGGCGCAGCTAAAGGCAACCAACTATGGATGAGCTTGGCTCGCCCACTTACTGCGGGTGTATTTGTATTTTTATCAATAAGCATTCTTATACTTGCTTATGCGTTCGTCACCGATGATTTTTCAGTCCAATTTGTTGCTCAGCATTCCAATACTTTACTTCCTGCTCGCTATAAGATGACCGCAGTTTGGGGAGGCCACGAGGGTTCGTTTTTATTGTGGACTTTTATGCTTGGGGGTTGGATGCTTGCAGTAAGTATTTTTAGTAAGAGCATGCCAATAGATTTTGTTGCGCGGGTCTTGGGGGTTCTTGGAATACTTTGCACGGCCTATATTCTTTTTATGTTGGCGACATCTAATCCATTTGATCGCATTGTACCGTTACCGCCTCAAGATGGCGCAGACCTTAATTCTGCGCTTCAAGATATTGGATTTATCATTCATCCACCTACTTTATATATGGGCTATGTGGGCTTCTCTGTCGTTTTTGCATTCGCAATAGCCGCGCTACTAAGTGGCAGGTTAGATGCGGCTTGGGCAAGATGGTCTAGGCCTTGGGCTAATGTATCGTGGGCGATCCTGACCATCGGTATTGCTTTGGGAAGTTGGTGGGCATATTACGAATTGGGTTGGGGCGGTTGGTGGGCCTGGGATCCAGTAGAGAACCCGCCATTAATTACTTGGCTTTTTGGAACCGCTCTGATTCATTCGTTAGCTGTTACGGAAAAACGTGGCGTATTTAAAAGCTGGACTGTACTACTGGCTATTCTTGCTTTTTCCGGCAGTTTGTTAGGTACATTCATAACCCGTTCTGGGCTATTAACATCTGTTCATGCTTTCGCTAGTGATCCATCAAGGGGTGTTTTTATTCTTGGTATTCTCGGTTTGGCAATAGGTGGTTCGTTAATCCTATTTGCTTTTCGTGCACCATTAATGAAAAGCAATTTTGGTTTTGACTTAGTTTCCCGGGAAATATTGTTATTGACCAACAATGTAATCTTAGTGGTTGCTTCCGCATCGGTATTTTTGGGAACTCTATTCCCAATGCTTTATCAAGCCATCACTGATGATTTAATCTCCATTGGTCCACCATATTTTAACGCCATTTTTATTCCATTAATGGCATTATTGGTTTTGGTGCTTGGGGTAGGTCCAATGTGTCGGTGGAAAAAAACATCGGTCAGTTATCTGATAGAGCAATTGGGAAAAATCGCGCTGGCAAGTTTGGCAATAGGAGTTATGTTGCCAACTATAATTCTTTTGCAAGTGTCATGGGTGGCAATAGTGGCGGTGACGCTTGCTGCTTGGATAGTGTTATCTATGCTTAAAGACATGGCCAATAAGACTTCAAACAAAGCTACCAGGTTAGCTGGTTTACGTGGCTTATCGTTGAGTTATTATGGTATGCAGACTGCACACTTTGGCATGGCGCTGATGCTTATCGGTGTTGCCTTCACTAGTGAGTTTAGTGAAGAAAAAAGTGTTCTATTAGCTCCAGGAGAAGGTGTCGATGTAGGGTCTTATAATTTTATTTTTAACGACACTCAATCAATTACCGGCCCAAACTATGTCGCTAATCAAGCTGACTTTAGTGTCAGTAAAAATGGTAATAGCTTGGGGAACCTCAACCCAGAACGGCGAATATATCTTGCTACAGGAACGCCTTCTACTGAGATGGCGATTGATGCCGGTTTCTTCAGAGATCTTTTTGTCACATTAGGCGAAGAGAAAGAAAATAACGCTTGGACTATGACTATTTATGTAAAACCTTTTATTCGATGGATTTGGTTAGGGGCAATTTTTATGGCTTTCGGTGGAACAGTTGCTGCCGGCGATAAACGCTATCGTCGTGTTCGACAGCGTTACTTAAAAAGAGAGGAGCAGGCTTCAGCTATAAATTTGCAACTAGCTTCCTGATTTTTAAATGAGTAGATTCAACTTTTTTATTCCGGCGATTGGCTTCTTTGTATTGTCACTAATCTTGTGGCGGGGGTTATATCTCGATCCCAAAGAACTTCCTTCCATGCTGATAGATAAACCTATGCCTGAGTTTGCCCTGACTACTGTTGATGGGAATGAGATTAGTAATGCGGATTTACCTAATAGAATGTTTCTCCTCAATGTTTGGGGTAGTTACTGTTTACCTTGCCTAATCGAACATCCTACTTTGATGCGTCTTGCGGAAGAGGGTGAAATTCCAGTGATAGGGATAAACTATAGAGATAAAAAACAATTGGCGCTGGGGTGGTTGAGAGACAATGGTAATCCATTTACTTTTAGTATTCTCGATGAGAGTGGTCGTTTTGGTATTGATCTTGGTGTCTACGGTGCTCCAGAAACCTATTTAGTTGATGCCGACGGTGTAATTCGGTATCGACATGTTAGTGTGTTAGATGAGGGTGTTTGGCAACAAGACTTCCTTCCAGCGATAAATAAACTACAAGCAGAGAGCTACGCACAGTAATGGGCGCATTCCATAAATTCACATGGCTATTTAAAAGCCGCCAGCTTATTTCAGCGCTACTGTTAATGCTAAGTGTTTTGGTTATCTCTACTTTAAATGCCCAAGTTGATACTTTCGAGTTTGAAAACGAAGTACAGCAAAAAAGATTTAGAACACTCTCTAATGAACTGCGTTGCCCCATGTGCCAGAATACGAATTTGTCAGGGTCTACCGGAGGAGTGGCTGAAGATCTGCGCCGAGAAGTTCATCGCATGATAATCGACGGATTTAGTGACACGGAGATAGAACAGTTTATGTTCGATCGTTACGGAGACTTCATATTTTACCGTCCGAGACTTCGCGCCGAAACTATTCTTTTATGGTTTGGTCCGCCTATGTTTCTGCTAATCGGTGGTTATCTGGCATTAGGAATATGGAGAAGGGCGAGCTCGACCACAGCTGAGTCCGCTTCGCTTGATCCTGAGCAAGAAGCCCAGTTACAAGAATTGCTTCGCAATAAATATTAACTCATTAAACAAGTTGGAATAGATGTGTTTTGGGTCTTAACTGTAGTTCTTTTTTTGCTCGCTTCGCTTTTCATTATTCTCCCTGTGTGGTTGAGTAGTCGAGAGGAAGATGGAGGATCAGCTGAACTTAGAAAAGAAGCAAATATTGCTTTGTTCCATGAGCGTAGTGTTGAACTTGAAAATGACCTGTCTTCCGGTAATTTAGATCAAGGTCAATTTGATTCCTTACTGTTAGAACTACAAAAAAGTTTGCTCGCAGATACTTTGTTTAATGAGCAAGGCGAGCCAGTCATTGCTGAGAGTCTTGTAGAAGACTCAAGGCACAAAAAATCCTTCAATAAAGTAAGTAATAGAAAAAATAAAAACTTGGTTTCACGGTTATCACCTACAAACATTATTCCTCTTATATTAGCGTTGTTGATCCCTTTGCTAGCATATAGTTTGTATGACCGATGGGGATATATAGAAGATGTTGAGTTGATGGATTTGTTTCAACGCACTGTAAATAATACAGGTGACGTTGAGGTTACACAGGCTCTGATTGTAAGTCTTGGCGAGGCTGTGCAAGCCGATGAGGAGCGCCCATGGGCTTGGTATTTCCTTGGAGAAAATTTCGCTAATTTGAGTATGTTTACTGAAGCTGAGATCGCATATCAGCGGTCATCAACGCTGCTTGATGAAGGGCCAGAAAAAGCTTTAGTACTCGGTCGCGTAGCTCTTGCTAAATATATCAATTCGGGACTCGAGTTTAATCAGGAAATTCTTGATGTAATAGAGTTGGCACGTGCAATAAACCCTAACGAGATATCGATATTACAACTGCTGGCCGCAGATGCAGAGCAGCGGGAAGATTATGCGGTAGCAATACAATATTGGAGATTGCTTATTCAGGCTAACCCAAATTCAGAACAAGCCCAGATGCTGCGACAAAATATAGCCACAGCACAGCAGTTACTGGCAGCGAATGGCGAAGAAGTTGATGTCGGCCCGATTGTTGAGATTAATTTATCAATAGCTGATGGAGTCGTATTGGATGGGAATCTTAGGGTTTTTGTTGCAGCACGAAATTCAGCTAGGGAAGGCATGCCGCCTTTGGCCGCGACCGACTTGATAGTTAGCAATTTACCAATGACGATTCAGCTCGATAACAGCTCAGCTGTTGGTCCCTTTAATCTAGCTTCCGCCGATACAGTCTATGTATCCGCTCTGGTCTCTTTTGCTGGCGTTGCGAATCCTCAGACTGGCGACTATCGTGTTGTTTCAGAAAACTTTTCCCACAATGGTCAGCATACAGTGATTGATCTGCTAATTTCAGATCAAGTTAAATAAGTTCTCCACCTATTAAATATTGGCTCTAAACTTAAATTAAGGCTTTTTCTTAATCGTGTATTGGTCAGAATTTTTCACTATAGCTGTCGCGCACTTATTTGCGGTTGCATCCCCGGGTCCGGATTTTGCGATAGTGACTCGCCAGTGCATGATTGGTGGGACTCGAGCAGGGGTTTGGACTAGTCTGGGAGTTAGTTCGGCAATACTGTTGCATGTAACTTATTGTATTTTGGGTGTAGCTCTATTGCTTGCTCAGTCGACAACATTGTTCAACAGTATGAAATACCTTGCTGCTGGTTATCTCCTATATTTGGGTGTGCAATCTATTAGAGATTCATTCAGATTAAAAGATACCGCTCCTTATTCTGGAGGTGAGATAGCAATTTCTCCGTCGAAGGCATTTGTAGTTGGGTTTCTAACTAATGGATTAAACCCGAAAGCGACTTTGTTCTTTCTTGCTCTATTTACAGTAGTTATCGATTCAAATACACCGAGTGCAATACAAGCTGTATACGGCCTGTATCTGGCAATTGTAACATTTCTATGGTTCTCGATGCTTTCCAAAATACTGGGTCGCCCAAACGTACGGGCGTTTATTATAAAAACCGGTAATTGGGTTGAACGTGGCATGGGGGCTATTCTAATTTTGTTAGCTCTACAAATATCCATGAGCACCTAAGGCGTTTACCAAATAGGTCTTAGGCTTAAGGACAAGCTTTTGCATTTATGGACCTAAATACGGTGCATGAAAGGGTTCAACTGCGATATAGTTGTCCTGAACCTTAAATGTCATGTTAGAGATTGAATTCTTTGATGAGCAATATAAATCACCCAACTAAACTAATTGATAAGTTTGGGCGCCATGTCGACTACATTCGATTAAGCGTAACTGATCGTTGCGATTTTCGCTGTGTCTATTGCATGACCGAAGACATGACGTTTTTGCCGCGCAAGCAAATTCTGTCTTTGGAAGAGCTTTATCAGGTCGCTCAAGCTTTTACGGAGCTTGGTGTGCGCAAGATTCGCCTTACAGGTGGTGAGCCGTTAGTTCGTACTAATGTTATGGATCTTGTCGAAAGGCTTGGAGCGCTTCCAGGATTGGAAGAGCTCTTGCTTACAACAAATGGTGCGCAGCTAGATAAATATGCCTCAGCTTTAAAAGCAGCTGGAGTTAATAGAGTAAATATTAGTATTGATTCTTTGGATGCTGGCCGCTTCAAACGAATTTCCCGAGTTGGTAAATTGGACAAGGTTTTAATAGGAATCGATGCTGCTATCGCAGCAGGCTTTGATCGTATTCGACTTAACACAGTCATAATGCAGGGCTATAACGAAGATGAAGTTGTTGCTCTGGCTGACTACGCAATAGCGTGTGGAATTGATATTGCTTTCATTGAAGAAATGCCGCTTGGTGAAGCGTCAGATCATAATCGAGAAGATACGACTTGCAGCAATGAATGGGTGCGTTCGGTTATCGAAGAAAAATATAGTTTGGAAAACACCGCTGATACAACCGCGGGTCCATCACGCTATGTCAAAGTTGTGGGTAAAAAAAGTCGAATTGGTTTTATTTCTCCAGTTACTCACAATTTTTGCGAAGATTGTAATCGGGTAAGAGTGACCGTAGAGGGCCGATTACTTCTTTGCTTGGGAAATGAACATTCAGTAGATCTGCGGGCAATCCTCAGAGACGAATCTCTGGGTATAGACGACTTAAAAAACGCATTAGTAGCAGCCATGGATATTAAACCCGAGCGTCATTACTTCTATGATAAAGACCACCCTCAGCCGGTTCGGCTGATGAATATGACTGGAGGCTAATTTAGGCTGATAAGATGAATTTAACTACTACTATTTCCCTAAACATCGCAGTAGTCACAGTATCTGATACTAGAACTGAAGACACAGATAAATCAGGTGCCGTATTAGTCTCCAGTTTACAGGCTGTGGGGCATAAGCTATCGAGTAAATTCATAGTTAGAGATGATATTTATCAATTGCGTGCAGTGGTTTCCTCCCTAATAGCTGATAAGGAAACTCATGCTGTATTGATGACTGGAGGCACAGGGTTTACAGCAAGAGACAATACTTATACTGCAATTAAACCACTATTCGACCTAGATATTGATGGTTTTGGGGAATTGTTTCGCCAACTATCTTACGAAGAAATCGGTAGCTCTACGATTCAATCTAGAGCATTTGCAGGTTTGGCTAATGGTACAATTGTATTTTGCTTGCCAGGCTCACCAGGAGCTTGTGTGACAGGCTGGGAAAAGATAATAGTCGAGCAACTAGACAGTAGCCATAAACCCTGCAATTTTACTGATAAGCTCTCTACTTAAAAATTTACTCCGTAGGATAATTATAGGTATTTGTATCTATTAGTCTGTTTTGTGTTGACCGTTATTTCTTCGCTTCCACTTTTGTTATTGCGGAACACCCTTAATTCCGTTTTAAATCTTGATTTGCTGCATGTGGGCGGCCTTCAAAACTAGGTGTCGGCCCCGAGCCAACTTTGGGATTCGCTCGCTTTCGCAGATTAGCCTCTGGGCAAATTATGTGTTGATTGTTTTCTCAGTTGCTTCGGTTCCACGAATTATTGTTGATGAAATAGACTCTGCTAATTCTATCCCAAAATTTTCAATTCTATGAGAACGCTTAGAGTTAAAAATAACGATCACTTATTAATCAATATTGTCTTGAATTCTAATGGCTCTAGTAGGTGCGAATTATTTTTCTGGATGTTTTAAAAATGTATTAAAGCCAGAATCGATATTTTTAAGGGGAGGGCTGTAGCGTGAGAAAGCCTAGATGGCTTTTCCGGGCTAGGGGGCCAAAAAAATAACGCCGGCCTAAGTTGGGTGTCCAGAATTAGGACTTTAGACCAGCGTTCAGTTAGTGCTTAATTTGGTTATTGCTGTGTTTATGCAGAGGCGTAAAGAATTACAGCAGGAACTGCGAGGGCAGCTAGTACTAAAACTAGGCTCACGACAGTTGCTTCAGCGATAGGCCGCAGTCTCGCTATTGTCTTACTCATATTTATTCTCCCAATCTGGTTAATTATAATCTTTGTTTATTTCTGATCTTTGTCTCAAATGATCAATGGCGCGTATCGTAACATATAGTGTATATATATGTAACATATATTTATATAATGTTCTTATTAGTAACATAATTGAAAACAATCTCTAAAGATAGAATAATATCTCACAATAACAGACCGTTATATCAGTAACATGAAGCCTGCTTACGAAAGTATATTAACCAGAAAGAGGCTGTAAAGCATTGATATAAAAGATAAAATATCTAATTTTGACTTATTTCAACAATCTAGTTGTATTTTTGAGTTTTCTAAATGTAACTATAAGTATCAAATAGGCGCCAATTAGCGAAGCTTAGACTTTACTCAGCTTTTGATAAATCTAGTTTGGTTTCCTAGGTTGGCCGAGGAAGCGGGGAACCTCAAGAATTAAAGCCAATTCTCAGAAAAAATCGATCGTTCGGTGGCCAATGGTCTTATCAGCCATGGCTCTTTGCTTAATTATTGTGTTTCTGATCTTTCAGACTAACTTCGATAAAATGATTTATGAACAAGAAACCACAGCTGCAATCTCCGTTAAAAGGCAAAGTGATAGCTCTCCCAGAGAGTCGCCAGTTGGATGTTCTGTCTTCGCTATTTGAAAGGCGTGGCGCATCGGTAGATCGTATACCTTTAGTCTCGATTATCGATGCTCCAGATCAAGCAAAGATTGGCCATTGGATAAGGGCGTTTGTTGCTGTTCCTCCGGATTATTTTATATTACTAACGGGAGAGGGATTAAGAAGATTGCTGGATATGGCTAGGCGGATCGCATTAGAAGCCGATTTCATTAGAGCCCTTTCAAATTCTATTTTGATTTGCCGAGGGCCAAAGCCAGGGCGTGTACTAAGAGAAATACAACTACAGGCTGACTATCTAGGAGAAAGTCCAACTAGTGCAGGTATAGTGGAGACTCTTAGAGGTCTGAATCTCAAGCGCAAATCAATATCAGTTCAACTCTATGGTGAGGATCCAAATGATTTTTTGATGTGTTACCTGAGCACCGTGGAAGCTAAAAATATAACCGCAGTAGCGCCTTACAAATACGCACAAGAAAGTGATGGAGATTTAGTTTTCGCACTTATTGAAAGATTGCACCTTAGCAAAATTGATCTCATCGCATTTACCAGTAAGGCTCAGGTGAAGCGATTATTTGCTGTAGCTACTCAGCAAAATTATAGAGAACAGTTAACCGCCTCCTTAAAGGCAACCAAGGTCGCCGCGATAGGCCCTATAGTGAAGAAATGTTTGGAGCAGTTCGGCTGTACAGTCGAAATTATGCCAAGTGGAAGCTACTTCATGAAACCGATGGTTCGAGCAAGCGAAGAACTTTTTGCCAAATTGGAAGAATAGTTTTCAAGTCTCTATTACGCTCTGGCTTCGCTCTCTTCCTGCAGTTAGAATTCGATCTAAGACAATTTTAATTAAGATTTCAACTTATGCGTATAATGACTCTGAATTGCAACGGAATTCGCGCTGCCGCAAGAAAAGGTTTTTTCGATTGGCTCTCTCAGCATAATTTCGATATCGTTTGCTTGCAGGAAACTAAAGCTCAAATTGATCAGTTGAGTGACCCAATCTTTCACCCGGAGGGCTATCACTGCCATTACTTTGATGCGGAGAAAAAAGGTTATTCTGGTACAGCAATCTATTGTAAATTTGAGCCGGATAGAATTACGAAGGGTTTAGGTTTTTTACTTGCTGATACTGAGGGAAGGTACGTGCAAGCCGATTTTGGAAAATTAAGTGTCGCTTCTTTATATTTACCATCAGGTTCAAGTGGAGATGAAAGGCAACTTCGTAAAATGTCATTTATGAAAAATTTTATGAGGCACATGAAAAAACTGAAAAAACAAGACCGCGAATTCATCATCTGTGGCGATTGGAACATTTGCCATAAGCAAATTGATTTGAAGAACTGGCGACCAAATCAAAGAAATTCTGGCTTTCTGCCCGAAGAAAGAGAATGGCTAGATACTCTGTACGACAAGGTCGGCTTTGTCGATGCCTTCCGCGAAGTAAATCAATTAGAAAACCAGTACTCCTGGTGGTCAAATAGAGGGCAAGCAAGAGAAAATAATGTCGGGTGGCGCTTAGATTACCATGTGGTAACTCCTAATGTTGCTAAAAAAGTTGTCTCAGCAGAAATTTATACTGAGCAGAAATTTTCTGACCATGCTCCGGTTATATTAGAATATGAATCATAATCTACTAGGTATAAAAATAGAATCATGAGAAATATCAATAGAATTTTTGACTATTTGATTCCAAATACTAGCACAAGACTCCTGAAAGTAGTCTTGTGCAGCGCCTTATTACTAAATAGCATTAGCAGCAATGCTCAACAGTTGGATGTATTAATCGAAACCTCGAAAGGTGATATTCGATTTGAATTGAATGCTCGAGCCGCGCCTACTACGGTCGCAAATTTCATTAATTTAGTGAATCGTGGATTCTATGATGGGTTGATTTTTCATCGTTATGAGAGAAATTTTATGATTCAAGGTGGTGATCCTTTAGGTACAGGTCTGGGTGGGCCAGGCTATCAATTTAACGGTGAGACAATCTTGAAGCATAACCAACCAGGGGTAGTATCCATGGCGAATTCTGGGCCAGGAACTGATGGAAGCCAATTTTTTATTACTCATCTCGCTACCTCACATCTTGATGGACTGCATTCGGTGTTTGGGAAAGTCGTATCTGGGCAGAATGTTGTTAATCAATTAAGAAGGCGTGATCTAATAACTAAAATAAGTATTGAGGGGAATTATTCTGCATTGTTCGAACGTAAAGCAACTCAATTGCAAGAGTGGAATGCTATTCTTGATAGAGAGTTTCCGCGGCAATAAATATTATTTAGTAAAATTAGAATTTAGAAAAAATATT
>CAWKZI010000011.1:0-15554 GCA_963854365.1 Gammaproteobacteria bacterium | reverse complement strand
GCACTGACACGCTGATAGATGCACCCACTTCGTAGCCTAGATCCAGAGCGATATTGAAATCCCCTAATTCTCTGATCACCCCGTGAGGGAGGAGGACCTCTGCCTTTGTAACATCACTACCTGCTTCAGCATTAATGGCTTCGGCAATATCCTTAGTACCCACAGAACCAAAGAGTTTACCTTCATCACTAGCATTTACTTGGATGGTTAAACTTAGACCCGTAACTTTGTCAGCACGCTTTTGTGCAGCGGCAATGTTCGTATCATGCGCGGCCATAAGGTCAGCACGACGACCCTCGAATTCAGTCAAGTTTTGCCTAGTCGCAGGTATAGCTTTTCCTTGGGGAAACAAAAAATTTCGAGCATAACCAGATTTAACACTAGCAGTATCGCCAATTCCACCTAGCTTGCCTATTTTTTCCAGCAAGATAACGTTCATGATTTCTTCCTCATTTTTAATTCTTCTGCGCCTCCAGCTTCTTAACTCGAACTGGGTAAGCGGCTTCTAAAATTGTACCAACTATCGACTATCGCCAACAGTACCACTAGCTCTAATGCTATTGGTAAAACCAGTAAGGCGTAGAAAGCGATCAACCACATCGTGGGAAGTTTCTTTCTCGCCACCGCTGCGTGAACCAGAGCAACTCCAGAAAACATTAGCGGTAAAATAAAATACATTACCCATGACTCCAATAGCAAGAAGCCAAAATTTGCTAAGAACATTAGCCCTAATAAACCAAGGGCAACTTTTTGTCCGATTCGCAATTGATGAAATTCAGTCTGAAATCCACCAGGGTTAAACAATACTGCTTGCATCCATCGAGATGCCATTAAAAGAGCAATCGCCAAAAACATATAGACCGCTCCAATAAAGCTGATCATAAATTCTCGTAGATCTTCGAAAACGAACCCTTGGATATTATTCGTTTCTATATAGACTTTTACCTGTTGCAAAACTAAATCTAAATTTTCAGTTTCGAATCTAAAGTAAAGCTCTATTCCTAAACCTACAGCTATCGCAGCCAACAGAGTAAATTCCCAAGACTCGGTCGATCGTAACACTACTGCCAACCCACTAACGCCGATAAGCATAAATAGTGGAATAGGGTCACCTAAAACAACCCAGGCCCCAATTGGCAATATGGCCCAAGCAAATACAACACTCGCTTCGTACAAGCCCCTTGTCAGAAATACCAATCCAACAATTATAGGGCTGAGAAAATTAAGCAGCGGAATAAGCCCTAGACCCAGCACTGCAATAATGGCCTGTTTGCGTCCTCTCATTACAAATTCAGCAAGGCCACGCATAATTCACCTTTCTATACTTGGTGGCTATCCGTATAGGGAATCAATGCCAGATATCGAGCACGCTTAATTGCTGTTGTAAGCTGACGCTGATAGCGGGCCTTTGTGCCAGTAATTCGGCTAGGAACAATTTTACCTGTTTCAGAAACATAGGCTTTCAATGTTTCTAAATCTTTGTAATCGATTTGTTTCGTTCCTTCTGCAGTAAATTTGCAGAATTTACGTCTTCGAAAATAACGAGCCATAATGAATATCCTGTATTAAATTGTTGGGTGAAGATAAGCGACTATTTTTATTCTTCGCTTTCTGTAGCTTTTTCAGTTGTTGTTTCATCAACACTTGATTCTTCTTCAACAACTTCTTCCGCTACTTCTTCGGCTGGTGCTTCTTCAGCGTCAACTGGTTCTGCAGCTTCAGGCTTTGGAGCAGCTGCCGCGGCCGCGGCCGACGCGTCTTCTTCCAACTTGCGTTTTTGTTCCGATCTTTGTTTGCGCTCTTTATTCTCACGCTCACCCTTAAGAATCAACGATTCTTCGGTAACAGGCTCTTTGGCCTTGATAACCAAATTACGCAAAACAGCATCGTTATAACGAAACAGAGTGGTTAACTCTTCCAAAGCTTCGCTACCACATTCGATGTTCAATAGAACATAGTGGGCTTTGTGAATTTTATTTATCGGATAAGCTAATTGACGTCGACCCCAATCTTCCAAACGGTGAATCTTGCCACCGCTATCATTCATTAACTGGGTATAACGTTCGATCATCCCAGGGACCTGCTCAGACTGGTCGGGATGCACCAAAAATACTACTTCATAGTGTCTCATAGAGACTCCTCTTGGATTATGCCTTCCATCCAACACAAGGTGTGCGTGGTAAGACAAGGAGTTATGTCGGGCGGAAAAATGCTCCGCCAATAAAAGAGCCGGAATTCTAGAGAAACTGCGGCCTTGATGCAACTTAATTCACTGAAAATAAATGCTTATTTCAATAATTTTGCTGCTGACCTTTGCCGGGAAGCCTCGAATAAAGCCACTCCTGTGGCTACAGACACATTGAGACTGCTGACTGAGCCTGCCATCGGTATAGCTACGACGAAATCGCAATAATCTCGAGTCAAACGCCTCAACCCAGAGCCTTCTGATCCCATAACCAACGCAATGGGGCCGGTTAGGTCTAGCTCAAAGAGATTTTCTTCAGCTTCATCAGCTGTTCCCACCAACCAAATTCCCCTTTCCTTCAGTAATTGCAGGCAGCGGGCTAAATTGGTTACGGTGACCAGATTTATTGATTCAGCTGCCCCGCTGGCTACTTTCCTAACAGTCGCGTTCAATGGCGCAGATTTATCTTTTGGGACGATGACAGCATCAACACCAACAGCATCGGCAGTACGTAAACAGGCTCCAAAATTATGTGGATCAGTAATACCATCCAATACCAATAGCAGTGGCGGTTGAGCCAATTCATCAAGAATTCCGACAAGGTCTTTCTCGGATTTAGACGAAGACCTAAAACTACAGATTGCGACAACCCCTTGATGCACGCCGGCAAATCTTTGATCCATCTCTTTTCGTGAGAGCTCATCGATCGGTATTTGCAATTCACTGGCTTTCTCTAAAATTTTACCAAGCCTTTTATCTAAGCGCCCAGCTAATACAATTAAGTGCTGAATAGAATCAGGCTGCTGATGGATCAACTCGGTGATAGCATGTATACCAATTACATTATTTTCTGATAAGGACATTGAAATTTTCTACTGAAGGCCTTTGGCGTTTATATTTATGGTCTAATTACGATTTTTATTCTTATTCTTGTTTGGTTTAGATATATTAAATTTAGAATTATCGGGCCCAGATTTATTAAGCTTCGGATTCTTCTTACTTTTTATTTTTTTACTTTTGTTATTCGTCACTTTCTTAGTGGTGGCTTTATTAGAGTGTCCAGAAACTTTCTTTTTATCTTTGTTCGATTTTGATTTTAATTTTGGCTTTGCGATCTTCTTGTCATTTGCTTTTCGCTCCTTAGAACCAGACAAGCTTCTTGAAGATTTTCTGCGACCAGTATTTACTTCTCGGTTCACTCCTACCATTTGAAGATCAATCTTCTTATCATCCAAATCAACTCTAACCACTTTTACGTCGACACTATCACCAAGGCGATAAGTTTTTCGAGTTCGCTCGCCCTCTAAAATATGATGCACTGGATCGAAATGATAGTAATCATTACTCAACTCAGTAATGTGCACCAAACCCTCTATGTAAATATCATTTAACTCAACGAATAAGCCAAAGCTAGTTACAGAGGAGACGGTACCGGTAAATTCATCTCCAACTCGATCTTGCATATATTCGCATTTTAGCCAGTCCAATACTGAATAACTGGCAGCATCAGCTCTCCGTTCTGCAGTGGAGCAACTTTGACCAAGGTTCTCCATATCATTAATGGTATAAGGGTAGATAGAGTTCTTATTCAATTTGACCGTGGTTTTTTGTTTTCTCAAATTAGCATTGGATTTATTCCGCACCAAATAACGAATGCCACGATGAATCAACAAATCAGGATAACGACGAATTGGAGACGTGAAATGTGCGTAAGCTGAAAAACCAAGGCCGAAGTGCCCGAGATTTTCTGGTTGATATACTGCTTGCATCATTGAGCGAATCAACATCATTTGCAGCAGGTGTCGATCTGGGCGCTCACCGATTTGCTGCAAAACTTTCGAATAATCAGCTGGCTTAGGCTTCTCCCCACCGGACAGATACAGGCCCAACTCGTTAAGAAACTTCCTTAGATTGTCTAACTTTTCTGGGTTAGGTCCTTCGTGTACACGGTAAAGTGCAGGTAATTCAGATACTCCCAGTAGCTCCGCTGCCGCCACGTTTGCGCAAAGCATGCACTCTTCAATCATCCGGTGTGCATCATTCCTTTCAACAGGAACAATCTCACGAATCTTTCTATCTTCGCTGAAGACTATGCGCGTCTCAGTGCTGTCAAAGTCTATTGCACCTTTTGTTTCTCGCGCTCCACGAAAAGCTCGATAGAGCCCATGCAGATTCTCTAAATGATCAACAACTCCCCTATGACGCTCTCTGAGTTTTTTACGAAGGTTTTCTTCGGTAGGGGTCTTTGGGTCTTGTACGATATTAGCTACTTCGGTGTAGGTCATCCTGCCATGGGAATGGATAACCGCTTCATAGAAGCAGTAACTACTCATCTCCCCATCAGGCGTAATATCCATCTCTGCAACCATGGTCAATCGATCTACATTCGGTTTTAAGGAACATAAGCCATTGGATAGTTTCTCTGGCAGCATGGGAATGACATGCCCAGGGAAATACACCGATGTACCACGGTTTGCGGCTTCCACGTCCAGAGCACTGCCAACAGAGACATAGTGCGACACATCTGCTATAGCTACGTAGAGAGTCCAGTTTCCTCTTTGGTGGCGCTCGGCGAACACCGCATCATCGAAATCTTTGGCGTCTTCACCATCAATAGTTATAAAAGGGATATGTCGAAGATCAAAGCGACCAACCATATCCTCGTCCTGAATATGATCAGCGAAATGCTTGGTTTCTTTAATTACATCGCTCGGCCAGACATGAGGAATGTCATGACTTCGAACTGCAACTTCAATTTCCATTCCTGGTGTTCTGCTATCACCTAATACTTCAACAATTTCACCGATAGCTTTCCGGCGTCGACTCGGATACTCAGTTAATTGTGCAACGACGAATTCACCATCCTTTGCTTTGCCAATATTTTTTTCCGGGATAAGAATTTCTTGAGTGATACGTTTGCTATCTGCAACTACTAAACCAAAACCTTGTTCTTGATAGAAACGACCTACTATTTGTGAATAACGTCGCTCCAATATCTCGACAATAATGCCTTCTTTGCGCCCTCGACTATCAATTCCAGCCAAGCGCGCTAGAACACGATCTCCATCGAACAGCTTTTCCATCTCTCTAGCATTTAAAAACAAATCACCAGAGCCATCATCGGGAATAAAAAAACCAAAACCGTCTTTATTACCCTGAATCCGACCTTTACCTAGATCCATATGCGCAGCCAGCCCATACACACCCCTTCGATTAGAAATTAATTGCCCATCTCGACTCATGGCTATCAATCGGCGTCGTAACGCCTCTACTTGCTGCTCTTCAACTAGATTAAGCTGTTCACACAAACCTGCGTGGCTAACGGGCTCGCCAAGGCGCTCAAGGTGCTCAAGAATGTGTTCTCGACTAGGAATCGGATTGGAATAGTTTTCCGCTTCGCGCTGTGCGAAGGGATCATCGGGCTTCCGCAATTTAGACATTAAGAGGGGACGTGACTAGAATTCAGTAGCCACTATACACTTATAATAATGACTTGTATGTGACGACGGTCACCTATTGACAGTTTAACTGGCACTGGATAGAGTTCTGCCCCGCTGATTTGGTCAGAGATTCTAACCAGTCATTGCTTTTATATGCCCAGGTGGTGAAATTGGTAGACACGCTAGCTTCAGGTGCTAGTGATCGTAAGGTCGTGGAGGTTCAAGTCCTCTCCTGGGCACCAACTTCTCACTCTCATCAGATCGACCTAAATTAGAACTCTTCGGTAGATCAAGATAATTTTATAAAAAGGAAATCTCAAGTCTGAGTAGGTTAAACAACTATATGGGAGGGCTCTTAGGGGTAACATAAGAACAATGAATCTCTACCTTTTCCCGTGCGCAATTCATCCA
Source organism: Gammaproteobacteria bacterium (assembly GCA_963854365.1). Taxonomy (GTDB): domain Bacteria; phylum Pseudomonadota; class Gammaproteobacteria; order Pseudomonadales; family Pseudohongiellaceae; genus UBA9145. The sequence continues at coordinate 9,518 of CAWKZI010000011.1, read as the reverse complement.
GCTCTAGTTCTTAATCTAAACGAGTTCTCGACTCCTTTTAATTAACCTAAGCGCCGCCAAGATAATCCATCTTGCCAATATCTACACCATTATGTCGCAGAATGTTATAAGCCGTACCCACATGAAAGAACAGATTTGGCAAAGCAAACGTAGTTAGAAATATTCTTCCAGAGAATTTGAATTCTTTAGGCCCTGCTTGCAGGATGATTTCTTTGTCTTCTGTGCCGTTAATGCTAGCTTCCTCAATAGATTCAAGAAAGTTCTTGGTCTTGGCAATGCGATCCTGAAGTTCTTCAAAAGTCGTTTCATTATCTTCATGTTTTGGGGACTCGACACCTGACAGTCTGGCGGCAGCGCCCTTAGTTGCATCACATGCTATTTGCACCTGCCGGGCTAACGGGAGCATATTAGGATAGAGCCGGGCATTCACCAATATCGAATGCTCTATTTCTTTATCATCGGCATAGCTTGTACCTTTTTGAAGAAGCAAGGATAGATTGTTCAAATATCGAAGAAAAACTGGGATAGAACATTCATACATAGTTAAAGACATGGAATACCTCATAAGAGTTTTATTGGCTTGTCGTATTTATTGGGGTGAATGATGAAATTAAAAGACTAGAATGTCATAAAAGGAAAGGAGAAGATTGAAATTTAGCACTTTCGGCTCTACTGGTTTATCTACACAAAACCCTTTGTGAACCTCAAAAGAAAGTTATTGACATTAATAACGCATTAGTTTGATCCTGCCGTCCAACAATTCGATGATCGAGCGGAGATACAATCCGTAGAACAATACCGAAAGAAAAATGTACTTCACTCCGTAAAAGAAAATCACTAAAATTATTACCTCGACTTTCGGCGCCCTAACCTTGAGTGTCATTGTTTGACAAGCCAGAACGACATCACCTCCACCCAATCAAGCAATTTTCTGGGTGGAGTACCACAAATAAACCAAGTTCCTGATATAACTAGCATCCGAATGTTTTGCCTCCTGGCGTAAGCATCTCATGGCATACTCAACCTTGGAGGGACCTTTTAATGATTGGAGAAGGCATTGGTCTGCATCAAATCCGCGGCAGAGTCATCGAAGAAATTCATCAGGGCGACCCTTGGTTTACTAGACCTAACATTGAACACTGGCATGGAGCATACCGAAGCATGGGCGCACTTCAATGGACTATTGACGAAAGTTCTGTTGATTAGTTAGATGCAGTTACTGACGCTCAATACAATGGTTCACGTCAGCGCCTCTAGAGGATATGCTGGGTTTAAACAGCGTTAATGCAATTTCTAATCAAGCCACCTCACTGCCCGATCGCATTTAGTTTTATAGAAACTCACATCTAAAGTTGTTCTTTCTGCCTGCGTTCTATCAGATTGCCCAGTGGCGGGAATTATGAGATCAATTAGAGACATAGGGTAAACGATGACTACGAAAAAATGCATAATAGTATTATTCTAAAATTCTTGGGAAGTTGACCAATGGAAAAATTATCGAAACTCAGCCGTTCTATAAAAGATAAAGTGGTTTTCATTACTGGCGCAGGCAGCGGCATGGGAAGAGCGACAGCAAAGTTATTTGCAGAGCAAGGTGCCAAAGTTGCAACCACTGATAAAAATTTTGCTGCAGCAAATGAAACCGTAGAGCAAATTCAAGCAGCTGGTTGTGAGGCCATGGCGTGGGAACTAGATGTATCTGATGGTGAAATGATTAAACAAGTAATCGAGTCGGCAGCAGAACATTATCAGGGGTTGGATATTCTCATCAACAATGCAGGTGTCTCACTGCGAACTGCAATTGATAGTGAAACCTATGATAAGAGTTGGGCTGCTAGTTTGAGTATTTTATTGACGGCTCAATCATCTTCGATTCGGGCAGCTCTTCCTTATCTTCGAAAGTCAGAGTCGCCTCGAATTATCAACATCGCTTCCACTGAAGGCCTGGGGGCAATTCCTGGGAACAGCCCCTACACGTCTGCAAAGCATGGCGTTATTGGATTAACTCGCTCACTTGCGACAGAGCTTGGCAAAGAAGGTATAACGGTAAATGCTATCTGTCCGGGACCAATACTTACTGGTATGACCGATTGGATTCCGGAGAAGGAAAGAGATATTTATTCGCGTCGACGAATCGCCTTACGACGCTATGGTGACCCTGAAGAGGTAGCCCATGCGAGCCTCAATCTTGCTTTACCAGCTTCGTCTTATATTACAGGCGTAGCTCTTGCAGTAGATGGCGGATTAACTATCAGGCGTGGCTAGCGACCAAAGGCCATTGACCTTATTTGCAATCTTTGAATCGTCAGTTGCGTTCTGACGGTCTTAAAGAATGATAAAATTAAAAGCCCCTGTATGAACCTCAGGGTCATCACCCACTACAGTAGTCCATTCAACTGTGTACTGCCCGGGAGTTAGTGGGTCTATTATTTCCATCATCAAATCATCGGCCGCCATCGTATGCAAGCCGCGCAAGGTATGCTCACCTGCAGGGCCTATTAGGTTAACTGTGCTGCGCTCAACATCCGGTAGTGCATCATAGTAAAGTCTCAAAGTCCGAGGCACTCGGGTCTCGGCAGAATCAATCTCTGGTTCTGCCTTCAAGAGGGGCGTGTAAGCTAAGTTGGACACGCAGCTGTTGAAGAGCATAAGCAACAGAACGAATCCGCCAGTTAATCGCATAGTTCTGATCAATATATTTTCTCCCGACACCGAAAATTAGATAAGAAGAGTCTGTGCTCTCCTACAACATTAACTCCCCCTTTAGCAAATCTCATGCCCCGTCGCGATATCATGACCACAGCAATAAACTATGAATGGTAGTCGCTAGATGTCTTTGCATTGGATTGAATAAGAGAGACGGAAAGCCATCAAATAATCGATTGATTAACATGGAAGGAGTACAGCAAAGCATTCTTTATTTAGTGATCGTTGCGTTGTTTTTCGATCTGAGATAGCTCTTTGGCAAATTGCGCCAGCTTCATCCTAATCTCATTTTCTTTCTGTCTTTTTACGTAGAGTTCGTCGCCGTCGACTAATGACTCTTGAGCCGTCTCATTAAGGGGTTCTTCAACTGCAACATTAGCGAGTTTATTCATTCCTTATAACTCCAGCTTCTGAAAAATTTTTTCACCGGTGAGAAAACGTGACTTTATTAGTGTTGTACCATCGTTTTCTTAACCTGGCATAGACTGATTTCTTAAATGGTTCGATGCTACTGTCATTTCCAAAATTTCTGAGTCATTTTAAATAAAAATGACTGCCTTTTTTTGCTCACTTATTCAATTCTTGCGTAAAAATAAATAAGTTCGCAACCTCAATGAAGCGCAACATATAGTGTAAATACAGCAAAGTCAAACGATATATAGTGATTCAAAGGATAAACCTTTCTAATTAAAGTGATAGAACAACCCCTTCCTACTATATTTAATTACAACGAGACTAATAAGTTCACAAATATCTGATACTTAGAAAATGCAGCTCATAGAACTTGCTAAGAAATTAAAAGGACATCCATAAACTATACAAAGGACACCCAAATTTTTAAGTTAAATATAATAATCGTGGTAAATAGAAGTTTTTGTCAAAATTTAGATATGAATATAGAGTTAAGTATTAAATTATCGAATAGATAGGCAAGCTAGAGTTAAAAATGATTAAAGCCAGGCCTTAAGAGGTGATTGATATTAAAAAGGAGGGAGATTAGCCAGCTTTAAAGTTGATATTATTGCTGACTTTGTTGGTCAAGTACCATATAACATTTTTGCAGAGAGCACCCCACGAATCCATTTGTTTGGAAATTTTAGATCTACCCCTTTTTTAATTCTGCTTTTATGAAATCGAATAAGGGAAGATTCTGAACCTGCGGCCAGAGAATAATATTCATGAAAAGAGCTTACTCCTTTTAACCATCCCTCAGGACTGATGCCTAATTTTGAGAGCATGCACTGCTTCCCTTCTAGAACTTGGGCAACTTTGCCTTGATCGACAGAATCCAAGCTTAGGACCTTGCATGTGAGATCCAATAAATCAAAATACCCTTGTCGGGTAATAGGCAGAAGAGAATTGTCGAATGATTCTAAGGCGGATAGCGATTTTAGCGTTCCTTGTTTCGAGAAAGATTGACGCCCTATTAAATGCTTAGAACTACGACGGGTTAATAGTCGGCTTTGTTTGTAAGACCGACTCTTAGATTTTTTAGCTTGCTCAATTAACCGTTCTTGGATAGAAGTGAAATCACTATTTGCCAAAGATTCCGCAAGTCCGGCTCTTACTGGATTTAGATCCACATAAGCCATACAAGTCACTAACGCTTTTTCATCCAATAATGCCTGACTTTTGAAGCGCCCTTCCCAAAAACGTCCACTGCATTTATCTTCCCTATTTGCTTGCCGAGCGATAAATTCATTCAAACAACGCATAAACCAGCTAATATCAGTTAAGCGTTCTCGCCACAGGCTAACGTATTGAGCAAGTTGCTTTCGAGCAGCTCTGTTGGTCTTATTCTTTCGCAGGGTTTCAATTAAAGCTGCGTTACGTGGAAAGAGATTTGCCCAACGTTTGATAACTTCTTCGTCAGGCCATTCTATAGCGGTAGGTTCATCGATATGAAGAACAAGGTGATAATGGTTTTTCATGATGGCATAGGCACAAACATCTAGTGAGAATTGTTCAGCCAAATGTTTGATTTTAACCACTAGCCATTGTTTGCGATGATCAAAATTTTGACCGCTAACTGGGTCATCACCACATAAGTATGCACGCCGTACACACCGTGAAACACAGTGATAGTAAGGCGTATCCTGAACAGATACTTGCTGATATCTAGCGCGAGTCATTATATTTTTTTATCTTTATTAGAAAACTTCGCCTGATCACACAATTCAGGCGGACCGCAGATTCTAGAGGGTTTGTAGTACTATGCAACTTAAAAGTAAGATTTACTCATCGTGACACTGACACATAGTACTAATTTTTAGAATAGGGCAGATTGAGGATAACAATGAGGATTGGAATAGATCTTGGCGGAACGAAAATAGAAGGAATTATTCTTAATAATGAAGGAAGTGTTACCGAGAAAATTCGGGTCGACACTCCTAAGGATAATTACAAAGACACTGTCCATAGCCTTTGCTCTCTTGTAGTTGATTTACAAAAGATAGCTGGGACTCAATTATCCGTAGGTATAGGTACGCCTGGTGCTTTGTCATTTCCTGAAAAATTGGTGAAGAACAGCAACTCTGTGAGCCTCAACGGTCAACCGCTGCAAAAAGATATCGAAGCGAAAATCGGTTATGAAGTGCGCTTGGAAAATGATGCAAATTGTTTCGTATTATCAGAAGCGAGCTATGGCGCTGGTGCAAAATTTAAGACTGTCTTTGGTGTAATCATCGGCACAGGAACAGGCGGTGGTATCGTAATTAACAAGGAGTTGCACACGGGCCCAAACAGTATCGCTGGCGAATGGGGGCACAATTGTATTCCCTCATCTGTGAGAGATTCCATTTGTAGTGATCGCCGCTGTCACTGTGGCAGAACTAATTGCATTGAGACTGTACTTTCGGGCCGTGGTCTTAAACAAACCTATCTTGACTCTCAAGGCCAAGAATATGAAGCCATGCAAATCGCTAACAATGCGAAAGGAGGTGATACCGGCGCACAACAATGTCTCGACATTTATTGTCTGCAGCTGGCAAACTGTCTATCTACTGTAGTGAATCTACTTGATCCGGACATGATTGTTTTAGGCGGTGGGCTGTCTAATATAGATTATCTATATGAGAAAGTTCCGAAACTAATGAATGGCATTGTTTTTACCAAGATAATGCAAACCAAACTAGCAAAGCCACGTTTTGGTGATGCCAGCGGAGCTATAGGCGCAGCTTGTTTATGGCCTTCTAGTTAGAACCGCTGCGCCTATCCATCAAACGGGTGACGAAGAATTATGGTTTCTTTTCGATCTGGTCCTGTGGAAATAATATCCACCGGAACCTCTACCGTGTCTTCAATATATTTTATATAAGCTCGAGCATTCTCAGGTAATTCGTCCAGGCTTTTCGCACCCACTGTTGACTCCTTCCAACCCGGCAATTCATCATAGACTGGCCGCAGATCTTTGTAGGTTTCTATATCCATCAAACTCGCTGATGGAGTTCCCCCTACTCCCTGATATCCAGTACACACTTTAATTGTTTCGAGCCCATCCAGAACATCCAGTTTGGTTAAACAAATTCCTGATACACTATTTATCCGCATCGCCAAGCGCACAGCCGCCGCATCAAACCAACCGCAGCGCCTTGCCCTGCCTGTGGTCGCTCCTCTTTCATGACCAACAGTTGCCAGGTGTTCACCAACATCGTCAAATAACTCTGTCGGGAAAGGACCGGAACCAACTCTAGTGGTATAGGCTTTGGTGATACCAAGGACATAATCCAGATACAAAGGCCCAAAACCAGAACCAGTCGCAGTACCACCTGCCGTAGTATTTGAGGACGTTACGAATGGATATGTACCGTGATCTATATCCAATAAGGAGCCCTGGGCTCCTTCGAACAAGATATTGTCGCCAGCTTTACGATGTGAATGAAGAATGTCGATAGTATCAGCGATCATTGGTTTAACTTGTTGGGCGAGCACCATAGACGAATCGAAAGTTTCTTGGAAATCGATAGGGTCCGTTTCGAAATATTTCTCTAACAAAAAATTGTGAAAGGTCAACAACTCAGTGAGTTTTTCTCCAAAGAGTTTTTCGTTTCGTGTTTCTGCTAGGCGTATGCCGCGTCGTGCAACTTTGTCTTCATAGGCTGGACCAATACCGCGCCCGGTAGTGCCTAATTTGTTACTGCCTTTCCTGCTTTCTCGGGCCTGATCCAAAGCTATATGAGACGGTAAGATCAAGGGACAGGCGCCGCTTATACTTAACCGGTCTCTAACTGGAACCCCTCTAAGTTCCAGCTCACCCATTTCTTCTAAAAGGGCCTCGAGACAAAGCACTACGCCATTTCCGATTACACAACTTACATTCTTTCGTAAAATTCCTGATGGCAGCAAATGTAGTACGGTTTTTTTACCTTCGATAACCAAGGTGTGACCAGCATTATGGCCACCTTGAAAACGGGCGACTACCGAGGCCTGGTCGGTCAATAAATCAACTATCTTTCCTTTACCTTCATCACCCCACTGGGTGCCTAATACTACAACCGACTTGGCCATTACTTTTTTCTCAATCCACTTGTTTTTCAGTTAATGGAAACTTCTTTAAATTTTCTCGCAGTGATGAATTAAAATTTTTCTATTACCCACATTCCGCCACGTTGAACAATTCTTCGATCACAATCTAGTTCTCGTTGATCTTGCTCGCTTAGCTCTTGATTAAAACTAGAAATTACCACTTCCCCTTCATCCCGCAATTTTTCTAACAGTGCCAACAACTCATCACTATCATCATAAGGTGCGGCAATAGCTGATTTCAAATTGAATTCACGAGTGGTCAGTTTGGCCAGTGTTTTAAGATCACTATCGAATCCCGATGCCGGTCGAGCTCGCCCAAATACTTCACCAATGTCATCATAACGCCCACCTTTGGCTACTGCTCTCCCGTAATCGGGAGTGTATGCGGCAAACACAATACCAGTGTGATATTCATAGCCGCGAAGCTCACAAAGATCGAAACAAAGTGTGATATCAGGGATTCGTTTCTTAACTCCAGCAACGATTGCGACGAGTTCTGCCAATTCAGACTGGACCGTCACGGGAGCAGCAGCAAAAACTCCAATTGCGTCAGACAGAGTAGCTTCGCCGCCACTCAATCTTGCCAACTGTTTTATCATATTGTTAATAGCTTGTTCTTGCACAGCGGCGTCCAAAACTTCGTCAATTTCACCATAGGCTTTTCGCTGCACTGCTTCGAATAAAAGTGTTTCAGTATCAGTAGAAAGATTCGCTTCTTTCACTAATGTTCGAAATATACCTACGTGCCCAAGAACGATATGGATATCGCCAATAGCTGCTGCATCCAAAGTTTGGTGCATCAAGCAAATCAATTCGATATCGCATTCAACACCAGAGTGCCCATAAAGTTCTGCGCCAACACGAATCGGAACACGAGAGGTCATTAAGCCTCTTGGTTTAGTATGTAGAACGCTGTCTGCATAACAGAGCCTAACCGGACCTTCCTTATTCAAGCAGTGGGCATCTATGCGGGCAGCTTGCGGAGTAATGTCTGCTCGTATCCCCATCATACGGCCGCTCAATTGGTCAGTAATCTTGAAGGTATGCAAATCCAAGTCATGGGAAGAGCCCACTAGCAGCGAATCGAGGTATTCAATAAGTGGGGTAATTACCAATTGATAGCCCCAAGACTCATAGAGATCAAGAAGCTTCCGGCGAAGCGATTCCAACTTGTGTGCTTCCCGTGGCAGAATCTCTTCGACACCATCGGGCAGCAACCAGCGTTTTGCAGAAGTCATGATAGTTTGATCAAGTTTAGGTTAATTAAAATTAGTTAGTGGGCTCTAATAAATAAGTTCAGTTCAGTTAATTAGATAGAGCAGCGCAGTGCCTGTAAGCATACTTCCGAGACCAATATAACGCATCGTATTGTCATCGACTTCACCTAACAATAACACCATTTTACGCCATCGATGGGGAGCTAAGAACGGCATTATACCTTCAATTACTAGCATCAGACAAAATGCCATTGCCAGTTCATGCCACATAAATGGCTTTCCCCATTTCGATTACAGCAGTGATGAATTTCAAAAAATACAAAGCAGAATCACTGAGCTTGCTAGTGATTCTGCTTTGTATTACATATTTCGATAAATATTTAGCTAATTTCTCTTATGCAGCCAACAAAAATTCAAATACTATTGTGGGGTCAGACCGCCTTTCAAATATTTAAAATAGTCACTGTCAGGATCTAGCAGCAACACATCACTTTTTGAATTAAAAGTTTCGCGATACGAATTCAGACTTCTGGTGAATGCATAAAATTCAGGGTCTTGAGTATAGGCATCTGCGTAAATAGCTGTGGCCGTTGCATCACCTTCACCTCGAATGCGCTCAGCATCACGATAAGCTTCTGCCTCGAAAATAACGGACTGACGATCAGCATCAGCGCGAATTCCTATTGCCAGTTCTTCACCGAATGAACGTAACGCCTGAGCCTCTCGATTACGTTCAGTAATCATTCGATCATATACCGAGGATCTTACATCATCAGGAAGATCGATACGCTTAACTCGCACATCAATAACTTCGATTCCAATATCTGCGGCAGTGGATTCATTAAGTTCAGCGGTCAAATCGAGCATGAGCTGGTCACGTTCACCTGCTACCACCTCTACTAGATTTCTAGAACCAATCTGGTCACGGAGGCCATCATTGATACGTTGCGCCAACAAGTTACCTGCAGTTCTAACATCTCCACGTGTTGAGACATAAAACTGACTAACATCAATGATTCGCCATTTGGCGTAGGAATCAACTTCTAAAGCTTTCTGCTCCAATGTTAAGAA
>CAWKZI010000010.1:0-15934 GCA_963854365.1 Gammaproteobacteria bacterium | reverse complement strand
CCCCAGTGCGACTGGGGAAGGCCTCTAATTTTTCTTGTTCAAGTCTTGAATACATTCTGAAAGTATCAAGAGCGACTGTGCGACTGCACTATTTACTTCTGACTGTGTAGCGACGTGATCTTCGTCATATGGTTTGGATTTCATGCCTATTAGATCCTTTAAAAGATCACAAGCCTGGACAAGTCGTTCATCTACAGGAACGTCCTCGTCAAAAATTCTGAGTCGCTCCGTGTTGTTATCCTTCATCATTCCTACCTCCTAGTATCATCAGACGAGACCACACATAAATAAAAAAAGTATTTTTTGAGAGTGTGTCTATGTCGAGGATTATTTGATATGTGAGGAATAGCTGAGCACCTCGTTCCATTCACCCACTAATAATTTTTTAGAGAATCCAGCAAGGACCTATGGTTTGTGAATTTTTTTTGGCGGAAAGCGTGAATGAACTCAAATTAGGTGCTCGTTCATTAGTGGAGATGACTTAAGAACGCGCCCCATAAAGGAGCGCGTTCCCAGTTTTAATGCTGTATCAATTAAGCGTCTAGCCAGAGCTCAGACCAATACGGTGTACTCAGGATGTCTGTGGTCAAGCCCTTTAGTTTCTTAGAATTAGCCCAAACATATCCTCGACTAACAATTGGTGCTATCCATGGTTCGTTAGCGTACAAAGCATTCATCTCTTGGATGAGTCCAGCTTTCTTCTCAACCGATGCTCCAGCAAACCCATCAATGATTGCCTGATATTTAGGAGTGTCATACGCACATGAGTTCGGAATTCTCATCTGGTAGTTCATTACCGCAAGAGTTTCAGGCTGCAATGAATAGAAAGCGAATGAAGACAGGTATGCTCCGGGTAATTTACCGGCTCGCCATAACGGTCTTCGCTCCGCTGCATCCATAAGAGTGATATTGAAGTTAATACCAGCTTTTGCCGCATCAGCCTGGATGACTGCAGCGATCTGGTCATCCGCTGGGTCTCCACCCGCCTGTACGTTTAGGTCGATATCGATGCTATCGTAGCCAGCTTCATTTAGAAGTGCCTTCGCTTCTTCTATATTGAAGTAATCCTTGTCCAAGGCTTTATCGTAAGCAGGTGAGTAGGATCGCCAGTGGAAATGGAGAGGCTCCACTAAGCCCTGGAACGTTTCCGTTGCAAGTCTGTTTCTGTCAATTACTCGGTAGATTGCTCGCCTCACTCTTGGGTCGTCAAGGATGGGGTTTCCACCACCATTACCAGTAACAGTCATTCCTAACACCCAGGAGGCGAGGCCTGCTGGAGCCACACCAACCTCTAGCTTGTCATCCTTCATCCACCTTTCAGCATCGGCGTGGGTTCCGTTGTTAGTTGCGTGGACTTCACCCGCGTCAACCGCCAAACCAAGAGCACTAGCGTCCTGAAAGACTCTAAATTCCACCTCGTCGATGTGTGTTGGGGCGTAATGATTCTCGTGCCTGCGCCCAAGGAATCCCTCACCAGGCTTGAATTCATCGAAGTCAAACTTGAATGGTCCACTGGCGTTACAGGTCTTTAGATCCACGTAGGACTGGAGGTCATCCGCATCATGTATATGTGCGTACTGGAATACGTCGAAGATTCCATCTCCTGGCCAAGCAAGATCGAAGGTGAGGGTCTTATCGTCGACCACTCTCACTTCGTTGATATATTTACTAAAAGTGCCCTTTACCTGACTGTTTGGTGTTCCTTCATCATCCATAAGATCCATACTTCTTTTTACGGCAGTTGAATCGATTGTTTTCCCGTTATGGAATTCTAGTCCTGGGCGTAGCTTCACCTGCAGTTGCGTCTTATCGGAATTAAATTCCCATGATTCGGCTAGATGCGGTTCTGGCTTCATCGAGTCTTTGCCATATTTTGCTAGTGTGTCCCAGAATGCTGAAGTATTAGGAACCAACACACTACCAGAGTTGTAGGGGCCCTTGTAGTTTTCAAATGGAGTCAGTGTTCCCCAGATGAGCCGGCCACCTTTCTTTGGACCTGTGTCAGTGGCGGCGGCTTGTGTAGCGACAGCGGTCTTTGCTGCAGTAAGTCCTGACGCGGTTGGGGTCGCAGTGGCTGCCTGGGTTGAAGCACTCGAGCTACTCGAAGATGAATTTGATGAGCTGCTTGAAGACGCGACTTCACTATCGTCCGAACTACACCCGATCAGGGCTGCACCAGTGATACCCGCGACGGTAAGCCCACCAGCCCTGATCAGCTGTCTACGGTTTATCTGTTTGGCTTTATCTTGCTCTGTCATGGTTCACTCCTTTGACATATTGTGTATATTTGTTACAGTCTCGGGAAGTTTAGATATTCTGAGTAAACAGGTCAAGTAACTTTCCGGTCGCTTTCTGTTAGCTGAGAGAATTTTGAGGATTCAGTGAGCCAGTATATTGTCAATCGTTTGGGCCAAACTCTTATAGTGGTGTTCATCTCGAGTATTGTTATTTTTGGCTTAGTGCGAGCTATTCCGGGTGATCCAGCTTCGATGATGGCACCTGAGGATGCATCAATTGAAGAAATCGAAACTGTCCGCGAAGATTTGGGATTAAACGATCCCCTACTTAGCCAATATGTTAATTGGCTGGCAGATGCACTTAGAGGTGACTTTGGTCGCTCCTATATAAAAAATTTACCAGTTCTCGATTTGTTACGGTCAGCAGTGGTCCCCACGCTTGAACTTGCGGTATGCGGCTATATCTTCGCATTTCTAGTCGGGTTACCGATAGGTATACTGGCGGGCCTTAAGCCTGGCGGGCCGGCAGATTATTTTGCAACATTTTTTACAATTTCGACGTTAGGGATACCCAATTTCATATTAGGACTTTTGTTACTTTGGCTAGTCGGTGTCCAATTGCACTGGTTACCAATATCTGGACGTGTGAGTGTGACCGAAGATCCAGTTCAAGCTGCGCGATTTCTAATCCTACCTACTATAGCCGTGGGTTCATCTTTAGCATCTGTTATGGCTCGGTTTGTTCGCGCCTCGATGCAAGAGGTAATGAATCAAGACTATGTCAGAACCGCTCGTTCGAAAGGCCTGCGTGAGACTGACGTTGTCCTGCGGCACGCACTTCGAAATGCACTAATCCCACTGATTACAGTAGCCGCTTTGCAGGTTGGAGCCTTGATTACTGGAGCCATCGTCGTAGAAGTTGTCTTTTCTCGACCTGGTTTTGGTAGCCTCATAGTGGGTGCGGTGACTGGTCGAGACTATGTAATGATACAAGCAATGCTTGGGGTATTTGTTGGAGTTTTCACGTTGGCCAATATGATGGCTGATATTGCATATGGATTTGTTGATCCGAGAATCAGGCAGGGTTGATGATATGAATCAGGATCTGTCCCAAGGTCGACTTTATGAGTGGCGACACTCCTCTCAGGCATTTGATGTGGCCTACCGCGTGGTTTCTGAAAGACGAGGGCAACTCGCTCTTTTTATTTTACTGATGCTCGTTCTAGGTGCAATTTTTGCGACCATTATTTCCCCGTATCACTACAGTGAGCAAATTCGGGGAGTACGACTGATTCCGCCTTCGTGGGGGCATCCTTTTGGGACAGACCATCTCAATAGGGATATGTTTGTTCGGACCCTGTATGGCCTTCGGATATCTCTGGCAGTGAGTTGTGGCGCAGTAACTGTCGGAGCACTAATCGGCGTTATGTCAGGTTATATCGCCGGATATTTTGGTGGTTGGCTTGAAATTGTTATCATGCGAATATTGGATACGATGCTGGCATTCCCTGGTATATTAACCGCCATTGCGGTGCTTGCGATTCTGGGAACAGGATTGAAGGAGGTGTCTTTGGCAATTGGAATTGGGGCAATTCCAGTGTTTGGCAGACTAGCAAGAGGGCAATTATTACAGGAAAAGAATCGTGACTATGCACTTGCCGCAGAATCCCTTGGAGCGAATCCAGCACGAATTGTCTTGCGACATATTGCGATTAACACTTTGCCTCCGTTGCTTGTTCAAGCAGCTTTATTTATGTCATCAGCGGTAATAGCGGAAGCGAGCCTTAATTTTTTAGGTATGGGAGCGTCACCACCTATTCCGACTATTGGCATATTGTTATCTGAGGCAAGACCGTGGCTTACGAGCGGAGCCTGGTGGTTTATTCTTTTTCCTACTTTGATGTTGTCCTTGCTTTTGATTGCGCTCAACTTTCTTGCAGATGCACTTCTCGAAGCTACAAATCCCTATGCGCGCAATAAGTAGTGCGATCTTGCGCCGGACGAAGGTAGCTATCCCGACGCCTCAGATATTACGAATTACTCTGTGGAGGAGGCCTGAATTAGAGATCAATTATGTTCGTCAAATGATTTTTTTGTAGCACCTCACCAGATTTTTCAAGGTAAACTGTAGCAATGAAACGCGCACAAATCGCAGGAGTGGTAGGTGGTTTATGTATCGCGCTTGTGTTGAGTGCGATCAGCGGCCTTAGTGTTGCAGCTTGCAACGCCATAGGCCTCACATTTGGTATAGGTGCGGCTATCGTCCTCAGTACCCGTAAGAACTGATTCAAATTCGTAGCTCATAAATTAGAAGTTAGCTAAAAATCTTTTACGGCTCAAATTCGAGAGATTTCCATTTACACTTGCTATCTGAAAGAAGATTCGAATAGGAGTTTTAAATGGTGGTAGGTGACAAGATTCGACAGACTGTTGCAAAGGACATTTTGAGACATCCTTTAGATCCTCTTTCAGTTGAGGAAATTGACAGGGCAGTTGCGATTGTTAGGGCGGAGGGTAAGCTTGGGGGCGCACCGCTCTTTGAGACTATCGTGCTGCATGAGCCTACGAAAGAACACGTACTAAACTATCATCCGGGAAACCAAGTCCCTCGTGAGGCATTTTTGGTAGCGCTTAACCCAAAGGAAGGCGAAGTCCACGAACTTCTAGTGTCCTTGGATACTAATGAACTACTGACGTCAAAACATATACAGGGGGTGCAGCCGGCATTTATTTTTGGTGATCATGAAACTAACTTCCTGCAATTTGAGAGTAAAATTAAGCATGACCCACGATTCGTGGAGGCACTTAATAAGCGCGGTATCACCGATCCTGATCTTGTTATGATCGATCCTTGGCCTATCTCTAATTTCGGAAACAAATCTGAAGATGGGCAACGACTTGCAGTGGGTAGATGCTGGGTGCGACGCGAGCCCACAGATAATGGCTATGCTCGGCCAATCGAAGGACTCTCTGTCATTATCGACCTCAATAAGAGTGAAATATTTGAAATTCAGGACTTCGGAGTTGTGCCGATTCCGCCAGAAGATGGTAACTACGCCGCCAAATATCAAGATTCGTTCCGTGAAGATCTCAAGCCAATTGAAATCACGCAACCTGAAGGTCCAAGTTTTACCGTCATGGGAAACGGAGTAAAGTGGCAGAAGTGGCAGCTTCGCGTTGGATACACACCCCGCGAGGGGCTAGTAATTCATAATGTTACCTATGAGGATCAAGGCAAAGAACGTCCCGTCCTCTATCGCGGAGCATTATCTGAAATGGTCGTTCCGTATGGGGATCCAACAAACGATCATTACAAGAAACAGGTCTTTGATTCAGGCGAAGTAGGGATTGGTAAGTGTGCCAATTCGCTTGAACTCGGATGTGATTGTTTAGGAGAAATCTATTACTTCGACGTGTCGCTTTACGACATTACTGGGAAGGCTGGAACTCAAAAAAACGTGATTTGCATGCATGAAGAAGATTTCGGTGTGCTCTGGAAACACACCGATAACCGAATTGGGGAAACAGAGGTACGTCGTTCGAGACGACTCGTCATATCATTTTTTACCACGGTGGGTAATTATGAATATGGATTTTTCTGGTACTTTTATCAAGATGGCAGCATCGACTATCAGGTCAAACTGACCGGCGTGGTCAATTCATCGGCTCTTCCACCTAATGTGAAGCCAAAAAACGGAACTTTGGTTGCTCCACAGGTTGTGGCGCATAACCACCAGCACTACTTCAACGTTCGCCTCGATATGATGGTCGATGGCCAACAGAACTCGGTCTACGAAGTCGATACGGTTCGTGATCCCATTAGTGAGGATAATCAGTATGGAAATGCATTCTCGATTAAAAAAACCATACTGTCAGAAGAAAATGATTTTCCACGAAAAATTGACCCGTTCGCTGCACGTTACTGGACAGTGGCAAACCACTCCAGCCACAACTACATGGGTGAACCTGTCAGTTATAAAATTGCCCCCGGGGAGAATGTCCTCCCGTTTCATCATGACGACGCAGTCATTATGAAACGAGCGGCCTTTATGACCGGACATATGTGGGCCACCGAGTACGACCGCGATGAGATGTTTGCCGCGGGGAATTACCCAAACCAACATCCCGGCGGTGACGGACTTCCGAAATGGATGAGTGGCAATAGAAATCTTGAAGATAAGGACGTAGTAATCTGGTACACCTTTGGTCATAACCATATTCCGAGACTCGAGGATTGGCCGGTAATGCCTGTGGCCTATACTGGTTTTTCAATAAAACCTTCTGGTTTTTTCGATAGAAATCCGGCACTAGATGTGCCTCCTTCAAGCACTCACTGCAACTGCAAAGATGAATGTAATTGTTAGCGTGATGAACCCAGTGTTTTTTGTAGTTCTGGTCTAGACTGAAACTACTTATTTAGCGTCAAAAAATGGAGAAAAAACACATGTACTACGGTTCAATAGCTCAGATGAATGTTAAAGAGGGCCATCGGGATGACTTAGTTAGGCTTTTTGAGGATGTCCGTGATACACCCCCTGAGGGTATGGTGGCTTGGTTACTCATGCAGCCTGATGAAGAAGACTACATGCTTGGAGTTGCGGTTTTTGAGAGCAAAGATGCATATGTCGCAAATGCGAACAGACCTGAGCAACATGAGTC
Organism: Gammaproteobacteria bacterium; assembly: GCA_963854365.1. Taxonomy (GTDB): domain Bacteria; phylum Pseudomonadota; class Gammaproteobacteria; order Pseudomonadales; family Pseudohongiellaceae; genus UBA9145. Next base: position 9,038 of record CAWKZI010000010.1, on the reverse strand, counting down.
ATTTTTGCAAATAATGGAGCACTTGGATTCCGAACCTACTTGGACCGATGGTACATATCTGCTTCAACAAATCCTTTAGAATTCCAATAAGTTAGGGTAAATTCAAAATTGGTCGAGGCGGTTCCTGTTTCATTACCATCAGTGAGGAGAGCTCTGGCGTTGGTGGCTGAGTTACCTCAATAAGCGCTGGTTTTCTATTTTCGATCGCAGTTGTGGGCGTGCTGAATAGCTCGTTGTTGGCCTACTTACTTTCGTGGAGCAGTAAGTCAATAAAGGGATGTAATAAGCTAATCTCTTGAGTAACGGGACCTGGGCGAAATGGCTCGAAATTAGTCGGGTTGATGAGATCCACATATGGAACAATTATTTTCTAGTTTTTTAGAGTTTGATTTACAGGATTTTGGCCTGCCGTCAGATATGTCACTTTGGCGAGTTCTGTTACTGGCGGCGATTTCACTGCTCGTAGGAATACTTGGTGGATTTGTGGGCTTAGCATTGGGAACGATCCGTCTCCCGACGATGTTGATCCTGGGGATGCCACCAGCAATTGCCGGCGGGACCAACATTATGGTCAGCAGTTTGAGTTCTCTGTCGGGCGCCATTAAACATTGGCGTGAAGGTCGCGTGGATCTAAGGATCATTTTCGTGATGGGAGTTCCCGCGTTTGGGGGAGCTTTTGTTGGTGGCTTTTTAAGTGGCGTGATTGATGAAGGGGTTTTACTTTTTTTTGCTGGATTACTCGTTTTGTGGCAGGGAATAGAATTTTTGATTATTTATCGTACTCGTGTAAAAAACGACCAGTCATCCGGCCCGCTATTTGGCGCTGATTTGGAGGGATCGCGTGGACTGTTTACGCGTGGGCGAATGGCGGCAGAGGCTGGAATTGGTTTAGGGGTCGGATTACTCGGAGGATCGGTTGGACTTATCCTTGGTAGTATTCGACTACCAGCTCTGGTACGAGTACTGAAAATCGATCCTCGGATAGCTGCAGGCTCCAATCTTTTTATTGGTTTTTTTATGGGAGCTGTCGGTTGGATTGGGCATGCGAGTCAAGGTGAGGTCGATTATCCGGTATTGGTGTCGATGGGAGTAACAGCGATGCTGGGCAGCTGGTATGGGGCGAAGTTAACCGGACGTGTGAACTTAGACACTTTAATTTTAGCAATGGGTTTTGTGTTGATGGCGGTTGGGATTCTTCTTTCCTATCGAGGTATCCTCTTGTAATTTTATCTGAATGTACATTTATTAAGTAAAGTGGGCGCACTCTGTGATATCTTCGCGTTCATCGTTTAATTGAGTAGATTATAAAAAGGGGAAATATGACGTTATATATTGGTTATTACGCGGTTGCAGATGCGCAGGTTCAACGATTCGCAGATGCGGAAGACAATGGCACCACTGCAGAGGCCCAGGCTACTTTCCAAGCTCGAGTCGTGGCATCAAGACAGGGAAGTTTTGCCGGCAATATAGTCGCTTCGTATTCGGCAATCACTACAGCATGGGAAAATCCGAATATTATGATTGTGGAGACAGATGATGTAGCTACTTTGTCGGCAATTGGTGCACATTACAACACCATTCTTGAATTTACCTGGACACCAGCGAATTCAATTGGAACAACTACAGATCAGGTCGAATCCGCGATGGATCGACAATTTGGTCGTAACTAGTAAATGAAGCAGACGGAGAAAGATTCAAAACTTGAATCTTTCTCCGTCTGCTTTCGCTTGAAGCCTTATTAGTGGTAACTGAGCATTTAATTTTTCTTTAATCTGACTTGGGAGTTGCCTGAAGTGAGGTAAGTAGGGAATTTATGTCGACTGACGACAATTTTCGAGGAAAAATCGGTCTTACTTTTGCGGATTCTTTGCCCGATTGGCCGGATCCTCCAAAAACACACGACGGCCGATCACCTAGCGTATTGGTAATTCTTTTAGACGATACCGGGTTTGGTAACTTTGGTTGTTACGGTTCAACAATTGATACTCCAAACATAGATTCATTGGCGTCCGGCGGCCTTCGATATTCTAATTTCCATGTGACTCCTTTGTGTTCTCCTACACGAGCATCGTTATTGACCGGCCGCAATCATCACGCAGTTGGAATGGGCGCACTCGCAAATGCCCATAATATGGGTTTCCCCAGCCGACGTGCGCTGGTGAGTCGACATGCGGGAACGTTAGCAGAAGTTTTACGGGAGGAAGGTTACTCTACCTATGCACTGGGTAAATGGCATCTCAATCCTGCTGAGGAGAATTCTGCGGCAGGACCTCGACGTGGGTGGCCTCTCCAACGTGGATTTGACCGATTTTATGGATTTTTACCGGGCGCAACGGATCAATTTTATCCAGAACTGACCCACGATAATCATCCGGTGGACCCTCCTAAGACACCAGAGGAGGGATATCACGTCACCGAGGATTTAGTTGATCATGCAATTGGATTTGTTAATGATCAAAAAACAATTTACCCGAATAGTCCGTTTTTCATGTACTTTGCTCCCGGCGCAATGCATGAACCACATCAGGCACCTAAGTCATATATCGAGAAATATAAAGGGAAATTTGACGAGGGTTGGGACGTGGTTCGAGAGCGGTACTTTAAAAATCAGATCGAACTTGGAATAATCCCGGCGAACACAACTCTCGCACCTCGCAATCCTGGTGTGAAAGCTTGGGCTGAGCTTAGTGAGGCTGAGCGAATGTTCATGAGCCGATTACAGGAAACATGGGCTGGTTTTTTAGAGCATACAGACGCGGAGATTGGCCGACTTGTCGAGCACCTTAAAGCCATTGATGAATTTGATAACACAATTATTTTACTCACTGCTGACAACGGGACCAGTCAAGGTGGCGGGCCAACTGGCGTAATGTACTTGGGGTCAGGTGGTGGTCTGGGGGCTTCGAATGATGGAAGAACGGCAATTGAAGCGCGCGGTAAAACCTTGACTCAAGAAGATATGACGGAGATGCAGACAGTGTTGGATGAGGTAGGTGGTCCTCGAAGCTTTACAGATATTCCTTGGGGTTGGGCTCAAGTTGGGAACACCCCACTGAGATGGTACAAGCATGATACTCACGGAGGAGGTGTTCGCGTACCCATGATTATTCATCATCCAAGAAGCCTCGAACCACGTGGGGAGATCAGAGATCAATTTCACCATGTAAGTGATGTTCTGCCGACCATTCTGGAGATGCTGGATATTCAGCCTAAGGCTAGTTATGAGGGCTATGACCAGTTGCCAATCTCGGGCACCAGCTTTGCCTATACGTTTGACTCAAACGAAACCAATTCCAAGAAACCGGTCCAATATTTTGAAATGAATGGCCATCGAGGGCTATGGCATGATGGCTGGAAGGCGGTTACCCGACATCAACCGAATACTAGTTATGACGACGATGAATGGGAGCTATATAACTTGTCCGAGGATTTTTCTGAAACGAATAACTTGGCATTAGAGGAAGCAGAGAAGCTTCGTGAACTCATAGAAATGTGGTGGGTGGAGGCTGGACGATATGGTGTGCTTCCATTGGCAGACGCTTCAATTAACGCTGGTGGTGTGAGCGGGCATCCTGGAGCATTTCACGAGGACCTGCACTATAGATTTGTTAGCCCAATGTCTCATATTCCGAGTTCATTGGCGCCACAAATAGGAAAAGGAGATTGGTCATTGCTCGCCGACATACATCTCATTGACCGCCAGACCGAAGGGGTAGTGTACTCACAAGGAAACATTATTGATGGGTTCTCTCTTTATGTACAAGACGAACAACTATGCTTTGCCCATAATGCCGTTGGAAAATCTACGGTGGGATCAGTAGACCTACCTCAGAAGAACGGACGGATGACGGTTGGTGTGAACTTTGAATATAACCTTAGTGGGCGAGGGGGTACCGCTACCTTAGTTTGTGATGGGGACTCACTGGGGACTGTCAGCGTGGCAATGAATCGGAATGCTCAAAAGAATGGTGTAGACATAGGGAAAGATGTACTGTCTCCGATTACGAATCTTTATCAAGCCCCCTTTGCATTCACAGGAGTTATATATTCTGTTGAGGTTGAGATAACTCAGCGCAAGCCTTAAGCACGCGTAGTAGTTCTCATCTTTCAGATGTGTCTTAACTTCCTTGAGCAGAGTCTGGGAGAGTCTCTGCTACTACCCCCGAATTGATTAAGTCGGTTATTTCCGACGCGGAGAATCCTAGCTCGTCTAGTATCTTACGAGTATGTTCACCAAACCTAGGTGAAGTATTGGATGCTGAATATGCGTCTCGCCCGAATTTGACTGGTGCTTGTGGCATAATCATCGGTCCCACCGCGGGATGATCTGCAGTGTATACAAACCCACTTTCATTAGCTTGGGCTCCAAGCATAGCCTCCTCAAGATATTCTAGAATCGAGAAGGCGATTCCATTCTTGGCTAACATCACGCGCAGTTCGGTGGTTGTCCGTTTCGAAATTTCAATTCGAACTCTGGATTTGAGTGATTCGAAGTGCGGCGCAGGGTCATCTGGCATAACCCAGTTGGGGTCAGATATAAAGGGATCATCAAGACCTAAAATAGGAAGAAGTGTCTTTAGTCCAGCTCTACTTGAGCCCAGAGCAATCCACCGTTCATCTAGCGTCTTGTACATTCCACCAACAACAGTGGTGCCACTAAGCATTCGACGCTTCCGTGCCGCAACCTGATCATCTGGTTGTTCTTCTTTTATCCAGTCAACGAATTCTCTTTTCCAGCTATCAACTGCTTCAAATATGTTTGCATTTCCATGCTGTAGAGCCAGCCCTGCCTGAAAAAGAGTTGTTGACACTTCTTGACCTATCCCTGTTTTTTCTCTGCGCCAAAGGGCAGAGGATATGGCGAATGCAAGTAACGTTCCCGCCATGTAGTCGGTCAGAAATGCGTCCACGAATTGCGGAGTATCTCCATCAAATGCTCCGGCTGATAAAACTAATCCTGAGGCGGCCTGTGCTTGAAAGTCGGCTCCAGCGAGTCCGCCGTAGGGACCTTCACTACCGAACGCACTAATTTCACCCACGATTACTCTAGGGTTTATTACTTTCAGACTCTCGTAATCTAATTCATATCGAGCAAGCGCTCCGGGTCTCATATTTGAAACTATTACATCACAGTCTGCCGCAATTTTTTTTACTATTGCTCGCCCGTCAGGGTGAGCTAAATTTACAGGCAAGCCTCGTTTTCCACGGGCCTTGATGATGTACTGTTTACCTTCACCTGGGAATATAGGTGAATTGAAACGCGTAGCATCGCCATCAGTCGGTTCTACTTTTATTACATCCGCCCCACCGTGTGCAAACAGTTCTGCCGCGTAAGGACCAGCTACGAATCTACCGAACTCGAGAATCTTGAGCCCGTCAAAAATAGACTCAGTGGGTGTAGTCATTTTATATCCTTACTAGTTTGTCCATTTAGGAAGAGGTTAATTATTTGTCGATTTGTTTCGTCGTGTTATTGTACAATTATTGGCAATATATCACACAACATTCGCCTGTTTGGGAATCGTTCAGCGTGTGTCGCGAACAGAGGAGAAGTAATGACTCAAGAACCAGAATTTCAGGGAAAAATAGGAAAAACTTTAAAAGACTCAGATCCCTGGTGGCCGCCGATACCATCTAGCCACGACGGAAATACGCCTAACGTCGTTGTTATGCTTTTTGACGATACGGGTTTTGGTCATTTCGGGTGCTATGGGTCGACCATTGAGACTCCAAACATAGATAAACTCGCAGCTGGCGGTCTCCAATATACAAATTTTCACACCACGGCTTTGTGTTCGCCTACCCGTGCCAGTCTGCTCACCGGCAGGAACCACCATGCCGTTGGCATGAGGGGGATTGCCGACTACGACCCTGGATTCCCGAACATGCGTGGGGCTATCACCCGTCACGCGGCCACACTTGGAGAAATGTTGCGTGACGAAGGTTACGCCACTTTTGCAGTCGGCAAATGGCATCTCAACCCAAAGGAAGAAAGGTCCGCTGCTGGCCCATTTACTGACTGGCCGCTCCAGCGAGGATTTAATCGGTATTATGGATTTCTAGGAGGAGCAACTGACCAATTCTATCCGGATCTAACTGAAGACAATCATCATATCAACCCGCCGAAAACGCCCGAGCAAGGCTATCACCTGAATGAAGATCTTATCGATCATTCCATTGACTTCATTCGAAACAATAAATCGATTTACCCAAGTCAGCCATTCTTTCTTTACCTTGCCTTCGGTGCGACACATTCGCCTCACCAAGCCCCGCAATCATACATTGACAAATACAAAGGAAAATTTGACCATGGGTGGGATGCTGTACGAGATGAATGGTTTGGGCGACAAATCGAATCTGGAATAATTCCAGAAGGTACTCAATTAGCGCCTAGGAACCCCGGGGTTGACGCATGGGATGATCTTTCTGATGGTGCCAAAAAACTTGCGTGCAAACTTCAAGAAGCATTCTCTGGATTTCTAGATCACACCGATGATCAGATAGGACGCTTAATTACGTATCTCGATCGGGCGGGAGAAATTGACAATACCATTATTATGCTCATGGCTGACAACGGAGCCAGCCAAGAGGGAGGGCCACAGGGGATTTCTGCTGGTGAAAGGTATTCACACCCCTATCTCGATGATCTCGACAATATTGATGAAGTCTTACCCGACATTGGAACACCTAGAAGTGATCCAAACTACCCTTGGGGCTGGGCTCAAGCAGGAAACACTCCCCTTAAATGGTATAAAAGCACCACGCATGCGGGTGGTGTAAGAGATCCGCTACTCGTTCATTGGCCAGATGGAATTAAGAATATAGGTGGTGTTCGGCATCAATTCACCCACGTGACTGATATTGTCCCAACTCTTCTGGACGTTCTGGATATCACCCCGAAAGATTCCTATCAGGGTTATCCACAAATGCCTATTCCGGACAACAGTTTTGCGTATACGTTCGAAGACCCGGAAGTCCCGTCTGATAGAGGACCGCAGTATTTCGAAATGTTCGGTCACCGAGCTATATGGGCTGACGGCTGGAAAGCCGTAGCCCGTCATGTTAAAAACGATCCCATCAGTGATGAAGAATGGGAACTGTACCATCTCGATGAGGATTTCTCGGAATGTAATAACTTAGCAGAGAAAGAACCAGAAAAGCTTCGGGAGCTTATCGAGCTGTGGTGGGTTGAAGCTGGTAAAAACGGCGTACTGCCAATTGATGATCGTAGCTTCCAGCTCACTGGGATAAGTAAAAAACCTGGTGGTATACACGATGGACTGAAGTATCACTACACTCCTCCCGTAGACCGACTTCCAGGGAGCATAGCTCCACCGCTTGGGATGGGTGAATGGACTCTTGATGCTGAGATTGAAAGAAATAACTCAGACGAACAAGGAGTCATTTTTGCGCGAGGATCTCATACATCCGGACTGAGTTTGTATGTGAAACACAACCGACTACAGTTTGACTACAACTGCTTTACTGAAATTCTTACTGGCACATCGGAGAATGAACTTCCGATTGGGAAATGCACTGTCAGTGCGCGATTCGAGGGTGAAGGAATAGGTGGTGAAGGCCGAGTTACGTTGCTCGTTGATGGTAACGAGGTCGGAGCACTAAGTATCCCATTAATTATGCGAGGATTGGGTGGCTCAGGAGCTGGAGCATCAATAGGTGGTGATGAGCTCTCGCCGGCGACAACGAGCTACGATGCGCCATTCTACTTTACAGGGACTATTCATACGGTCGATGTCGAAATTAAGGTTTATGAGAGCGGTGCAAGACTCGTTAAAGGAAATACCGGTGATATTTATTCGTCAAGTCTCAAAAAGGAATAATGATTGAGCTTTCAGTTAATTTCTCTGTGATTAAGGTCTTTCAGTGAGCTAACTTGAACGCTCTAGTGCTGCATTAGCATCCATCACAAACGCGTTCATGGTTTCGCGAACGGTCTTTACTTCATTAAAAAAGGCAATGCCTTGCCCAGCTGGCTGGTGCATCAGAGGCTCGACCTCATGCCTACTAATTGAGCCCAGTAAATCACCAACCAGTATGTCGTGATAAGGCATTTGCAGGGGTTTGGGGTTTCCCTCTGTCTCCCATTCTTCACTCCAAGCTGACTTAATCATTCTCAAAGTTTTTCCGCTATCAGATCGTGATCTAACTGTATCGTTTGATCCAGCGTTCAGTAACTGTTCCAGCATCTTTGGAGCCGTATTGTGTTCCTTCGTAGTTAGCCATGGAGTGCCCATCCATACACCTTCCGCTCCCAAGGCAAGTGCTGCCGCGATATGACGTCCGGTGGCGACACCACCGGCAGCGAGTACTGGAACCTTCCCAGCCACTAAATCAACTATCTGCGGAACTAAAGAGAATGTGCCTATTTCTCCCGTGTGGGCACCGGCATCGTAGCCTTGCGCCACTATCATATCTGCGCCTGCATCTAACGCGTGTTGGGCATGACGAGGAGCACCCACCAGGGACAATACAAATTTTCCATATTCCTTGGCGGCTCCGACCATTTCAGGCGGTGATCCGACTCCCATAGCAAATATTTTTGCATCTGAGCGCAAGACGGCATCTAATTGATTGCGGGCAACTTCCTCGGAACGAACAAATCGAGACCGCGCGCCGGGCACGTTGTCACGGGGGACATCATATTTCTCGTACAGATGGTCAACGAAGTTTCTATGCGCGTCAGGCAGTTGTGCCTCAATGTCTTCCCGGTTATTTTTCTCCGGCATATTCTTTGGCAGGACCAAATCTATACCGAAAGGCAAATCTCCAACCCGTGATTTGATTTCGGCCAAGGCTTGAGTTATTTCTTCGGGAGTGTTTCGAGTTCCACCATACACACCAATCCCGCCCGCGAGACAGACCTCTACTACTACATCAATTTCATGTGTAAATCCAAATATCGGATATTTTGCCCCGAGCATTTGTGTTATCCGTGTGTTGAGTAGTGATTGCGCCATTTTTTTAAGATTCCTTTTCTGCACCATCTTATTAAAAGATTAAGTTGTGGTTAGATATTA
>CAWKZI010000009.1:0-16184 GCA_963854365.1 Gammaproteobacteria bacterium | reverse complement strand
GCAATGATTCTGGTTTTGCCCATATGCTTTGCCAGCAAAGCTTGGCCAATTGTATTATTTATTTTGTGCGCACCTGTGTGATTGAGATCTTCACGTTTTAAATAAATATCCGCTCCTGCGCTAACCTCAGTTAACCTTTCAGCAAAATATAATGGCGAAGGTCGACCAACATAATTAGCAAGGTCGTTATCCAATTCTTGCCAAAAACTCGGTTCTTTCGAGAGCTTATCGTAGACTTCTGCAAGTTCTTCTACCGCAGCTATTAATGTTTCGCCGACGAAAATTCCACCATAGGGCCCAAAATGGCCCGCACTATCTGGCCCCTGAAATTTTCTGCTACTTAGTTCAGCTTTACCGAATCTAGGGTCAGTGGATTCGTTATTAGACACTTCTAGCTCCTTCGATGAATTTTTTCATTTTATTATAATCTTTTAGTCGCAGTGATGACTCAACACCACTACTGACGTCAAGCCCAAATGGGCTCAGCTTTTCCACGGCCGCGTTCACATTATTTGAATTCAGACCGCCTGCTAGCACCAATCTAATATCATTATCTCTGGCCACGCTTTCTGCTAATACCCAATCAAATGATTTGCCAGTGCCACCTAGCACCTTTTCTTCATACGTATCTAGCAGCACTAAATCCGCACTAGGATACTTCTGTATTTCTGCTCTCAAATTCATGCCGGCTTTTACTCTAAAAGCTTTCATGTAAGGCTTATTGAAAGAAGCACAAAAAGCCTCACTTTCGTTACCATGAAATTGCAAAAAATCAATCCTAGCCGTTTCCAATACCACCTGAACATCTGCAACAGTTGGATTTACGAAAAGGCCGAACACTTTTGTCTCTTCGAGCTCATCGGGTAAGATTGTTAAAACATCCTCAGCAGTTACTGCCCGGGCACTGCCGGCAAAGAATACTAAACCGATGGCACTCGCGCCGAGCGCTGCAGCCGAAACTGCATCCTCTTCTCGAGTGATACCACAAATTTTTATCCAGATATTAGACAAGGCAGGACTGAAGTTCTTGAAAGAATTTAATTGTAACAAATTCGTTTGTTTGCAGCTAACGAACTTAACAAAAAATCAGAGCGGCCCCAATAAATCGATCAATCTAATGGGATCGGTGTTAAAAATGGCGGCTCAACATAGCCTGAAGGTATTGTAAATTCTTCTGGATATTGAACTCCAACCAGATAGAGCCCGTCAGGAGGAGCAGTAATAGCACCTAGAGATCGATCTCTGCCTTCCAACAACTCCCCTAACCAGCTAGGTTTACGCTCCTCGCGACCGATTTCCAGCAGTGCGCCTACAATATTTCGCACCATGTGTTGCAAGAAAGCATTAGCCTTTATGTCAAAAACCAAAAAAGTGCCTTGTCTGACAATTTTGGCACTAATCACATTTCTAAATGGGGTCTTGGATTGACAGCCGGCGGCGCGAAATGCAGAAAAATCCTGCTCACCAATCAGAGAAGTCGCAGCCAAATTCATAGCTTCACTGTTCAGTTGAACCCTACTTTGGGTGATTTTCCCGGCAAGAACAGCACTCTTTGTTTTTCGCTCTTGAATAATATAGTGATATCGCCTTGCTTCTGCTGAGAACCTCGCATGAAACTCATTCTTTACGGGCTTTGACCAGATTACTCTAATGCTTGGAGGTAAAAAGCTGTTAGTTCCTACTTCCCAAGCTTTAACACCTCGATCTATCCGAGTTTCGAAATGCACCACTTGGGTAGTTGCATGTACTCCAGCATCAGTTCTGCCAGCACAATAAGTCTTAATGGCATTATCAGCAATTTTGCTCAACGCCGCTTCCAATTTTCCCTGAACTGTTTCTTGAAAAGGCGAATTTTGTTTCTGCCAACCGGAATATTTAGCTCCGTCGTATTCAATACTTGCAACAATTTTTTGCAAAGAAAGGGATTCTATATTGGATTGAGCAGTGCTTAACAAGTTATTGCAGGACCATTAGTTATCGTAGCTAATCGTTTATCTGACCGATAGTTTCAAGTAGGTTTCTTGCTTCATCTGCCCGCTCGTCTGTACCTTCAGAAATGACTTCTCTTAAAATTTCTTTCGCTCCGTCTAGATCACCCATCTTCTGATAAGCGTAGGCAAGCTCTAGCTTAGTTGCTGCCTCATCATCATCTGACAACATTTCAACTTCTTCAGTATTAGCCAGTGACTCAATTTCAATTTCATCGAGATCAAAGTCGAAAACTTCTTCAGAAGCTAAATTTATATCGGTGGTGACTGTTTCCGAAACTACTACCTGAGACTCAACTTCTCCATTATCTCCGCCATTATTAGGTCCTACGCCACGGTCAAGAGCCGTTAGGGACAACTCATGCGTGGAGTCGTCTTCAGCTACAGCTTCCTCAGATGCAACGTCATCACTTTCAGAATATCCGCTACCGCCTTGATCTCTGACGTCATCAAATTCTTTCTCCGCTAATTCACCCAATTCATCATCTTCAAGTTTGTTAGCCTGATTGCGACGCAACAATAAACCAACTAGCAGAGATATAACGAGGCCAACAACTACTAAAAGCGCTAATGCGTTGCCGACCATGATTTTTAGCATGCCGTCAAACAAATTAGAAGAACCCGTAATAGGTTGTGCGACGGCAGCCTGCTGAGCCGCAAGTGTTGCTTGTCGCGCTTCCGCAGCAGCGGCCTCGTCTGCAGCTCGCGCTATCGCTTCTTGTAACTGAGCTAATTGTACATCTTGTAACCGAAGTATTTCTTGAGCTGAATCAATTTGAGATTCTAGATCTTCAAGTCGCGAATCTAATTCTGTCCGCTCCGCACGAGACCGATCCGCTTCTTCCAAACTTAAGGCCAACTGGTTTTCAAGCTCAGCTATCCTACGATCGAGCTCGTCGTTTCCTAGCTCTTGAAGCCCACTAAAGCCCCCATTGGTGTCAATTGCACCGGGGTCAACAGCTATTAGACTCAATCGACCTGCCTGCTGCGCTATGAGACTCGGTTCTGTATCAGCAGGTGCTACTTCAAGCTCAGCGTCGGCTAGCGCTATTTGTTGATTCTGGCGATTGACTTCTGTGATGGCTTCGCGAGGATTAATACTCTGAACTTCTGCCTGACTTGGAACTCGCAATATTACGCCACCGCGCAAACGATTAATGTTTCCATCAATAAAAGCACCAGGATTTAGCTCTTGCATAGCCAACATCATTTGTTCGACTGTTATCGACTCATTGGATCTAGCTTGAATTGCAATATCAGAAAGAGAATCAGTGTCACTAGTCAAAATAGTCCGAATTTCTCCAGGCTCAACACCTCCCGAGGTTAGCGCGGGTGAACTTGATAACGGTCGCCGCAACGCCGAGGTAACAGGCTGTTCCACTCTTTCCTCATTGAAAACAGGCAGATCCAGCAATACGGTATGCATAGACAACTGTCGCCCGCTTGGCCACCGTGTTTCGAGAACAAAGCTGAAGTCTGATGATTCAACTATCTGGTTGGTGCTTAAGATTACGTAGTCACCGGTATCGGTAGCAACGACGTCAAAACGGACACTAGAAAGGAAGGCAACTCTCTCAATATCTAATTCGGTAAACATATCTTGAGAAGCCATCTGGATATTGACATCCTCCAACGCTGTAGAACCGAGCTGATTCAACTCAATACGCACCTGTAAAGGCTGGCTCAACGATGACTCAACTGTGACCGAACCCAACTCTAAGGCATAAACCTGAATCGGCATACTGCAAAGCAACATTACTAAGACGGCGGTTTTTCGTAACATAGCCCTTTTTTCTCTTAACAAGCCTAAAATAAGTCGCGCATCAATGCTTGTTACTAAACCAAATTATTTTTTATCTATAAATACTAATGTTTCACTCTCAAAATCAATTGAGAAATAATCTTCACTATATCTTCCAAGTATTCATTATAAATAGCTTTTTATCAACTCTTCAGCAATCTGGATCGAGTTAAGAGCGGCTCCTTTCCGAACGTTATCAGCAACCACCCAGAGATTCAGCCCATTAAGAAATGAAATATCTTGCCGGATTCGACCAACAAAAACCGAGTCCTGACCTGCTGATTCGTGAACCGCCGTTGGATAACCACCATCAGCCCGCTCATCAATGACTGTCACCCCTGGCGCTTTATCCAACAAATTTCGCACTTCCTGCTCAGTTATCGCTGCACCGGTTTCAATCTGAATCGCTTCCGAATGTCCATAAAATACTGGGACCCTCACGCAAGTTGCGCTAATTTGAATTAAATCGTCAGCAAAAATCTTCCGCGTCTCCCAATTCATTTTCATCTCTTCTTTTGTATAGCCGTTTTCCATAAAGCTATCAATATGAGGTAGCGCATTAAAGGCTATTTGTCGAGGGTATATCTTGGCCACTGCAGCTCGACCATTTAACAGCTCTCCGGTCTGGTTGGCCAATTCGCTAACCGCCTCCTTGCCAGTGCCCGAAACAGCTTGATAAGTAGCTACACTAATCCGCTTTATGCCCACAGCATCATAGATAGGCTTAAGCGCAACTAACATCTGAATCGTAGAACAATTAGGATTAGCTATAATATTTCGCTTCGCATATTTAGCAATGGCCCCTGGATTCACCTCTGGGATTACCAGCGGAACGTCATCGTCATAACGAAAATGCGAAGTGTTATCGATGACGATACAGCCGGCTTCTGCAGCCTTTGGAGCAAATTCAGCAGAGACATTACCGCCAGCCGAAAACAAACCTATCTGAACCAGGCTAAAGTCAAATGTAGCCAGATCTTGAACTATTAGAGGCTTATTCCTAAACATCACTGTACTGCCTGCCGAGCGCTCACTTGCTAGGGCATAAATATTGTTTACTGGGAAACCCCGCTCTTCCAGGATTTCCAACAAGGCTTCTCCAACCACGCCAGTAGCTCCAACAACAGCAATATCATACTTACTCATCTTTAATTCTCTCTCCTTACTTAACCAGGAAGCTATAATTTTAACCAATACCTAGCTAGTTACTTAATATTTAATACGTTCTGGGTTTACTGAACCACTAGTAATAATTGCTTTTTACTAGGTCGTCGTTTGAGTGAAATACCAAGGGGAGGATTTACGCCAACTATCTTCAAATTGACGGATCTCCTCTGCATCCTCGAGGGTGAGTCCGATATCATCAAGGCCGTTCAGTAGGCAATTTTTGCGAAACTGGTCGACTTCAAAGCCTATAACTGCGCCACCAGGCTTGGTAATTTTCTGCGAGGCTAGGTCGATGCTTAATTGATACCCGGTCGAATTTTCTACTTCATCAAATAACTGAAAAATAATATCTCGCTCTAAGACGATCGGCAGAAGCCCGTTTTTAAAGCAATTATTAAAGAAAATATCTGCATAGCTCGGTGCCAAAATGGCTCGAAAACCATAGTCATCGAGCGCCCAAGGTGCATGCTCTCTGCTGGATCCACAGCCGAAGTTATCCTTTGCTAGAAGAATACTCGAATCGGCATACCGCGACTGATTAAGAACGAAATCAGGGTTTATTGGTCGATTACTGTTGTCTGCATCGGGCTCACCTTTATCGAGATAACGATGTTCGTCGAATAAGTTAACCCCAAAGCCACTGCGCTTAATGGATTTAAGGAATTGCTTTGGAATAATAAAGTCAGTATCGACATTAGCTCTATCTAACGGAAGAACGACGCCACTTTCAATAATAAATTTTCTCATAAGTTTATCTTAATATGTTGATTATAATGATTAAATCGCTAAGTTGTCTTTCTAAAGTAACTCTCTAACATCGACGAAATGTCCATGAATCGCTGCGGCGGCAGCCATCGCCGGGCTAACAAGATGGGTTCGCCCGCCAAAGCCTTGCCGGCCCTCGAAATTGCGATTTGAAGTCGAAGCACAATGTTTTCCGTCACCGAGCTGATCAGCATTCATGGCCAGGCACATAGAACAACCAGGCTCCCTCCACTCAAGCCCTGCTTTAATGAAAATCTTATCCAATCCTTCTTCCTCTGCCTGTTGCTTAACAAGGCCTGACCCGGGCACAACCATCGCTAATTCAACGGATTCGGCTACTTGCTTGCCTTCAACGATACTTGCTGCTTCTCTTAGATCTTCTATCCGTGAATTGGTACAGGAACCGATAAATACACAATCTAATTGGATTTCCTGTATTGCTGTACCTCCGGCAAGGCCCATGTAATCCAGCGCTTGCTCGATACTGCCACGACGCGTCTCGTCGGATTCTTTTGCTGGGTCTGGAATTATTCCATTGATAGAAGCAACCATTTCCGGCGATGTGCCCCAAGTTACTTGTGGTTCAATCTCAGCACCATCAAGAACCACCGTTTGGTCGAAAGGCGCATCAACGTCACTTATTAAACCTCTCCAAGATGCCGCTGCCAGGCTCCATAGCGCACCAGAGGGTGCGAAGGGGCGCCCTTTGATGTATTCAATGGTAGTTTCATCGACAGCAATTAACCCTGCTCTCGCACCAGCTTCGATCGCCATATTGCAGACAGTCATGCGCCCTTCTATACTTAGAGTCCTAATAACTTCTCCCGCAAATTCAATGGTGTAGCCTGTTCCGCCAGCTGTCCCAATTTTCCCAATAATAGCCAACACCACATCTTTCGCAGTTACTCCAGTTTTAAGCTGACCATCAACACGTACTTGCATATTCTTCATTTTCTTCTGCATCAGGCATTGAGTCGCCATTACGTGCTCGACCTCAGAGGTACCAATGCCATGAGCTAGAGCGCCCAAAGCACCATGTGTCGAGGTATGAGAATCACCGCAGACGATCGTCATTCCCGGCAATGTAGCTCCCTGCTCGGGGCCCACGACGTGCACAATCCCTTGCCTAGAATCGTTCATATCAAGTTCGAATATATCGAATTCTTTGCAGTTATCACCAAGCGTGGTTACCTGGATCTTAGACACAGGATCTTTGATACCTTCGAGCCCCTGACGTCGCTCATCACTAGTGGTTGGAATGTTGTGGTCCGGTGTAGCGAAATTGGCATCAGCCCGCCATGGCTTCCGCCCTGCAAGGCGCAGTCCTTCAAATGCCTGAGGCGAGGTCACTTCATGAATTAAATGCCGATCTATGTATATCAGAGAGGTTCCATCATCTCGCTGCTTTACTAGGTGTGCATCCCAAATTTTGTCGTAAAGGGTCTTAGCTGTCATTTTCCCACCAATTAATCTGATTTTTAACTAATAATCTTAACTTGTTGTATTTAAGTTATTTTTAGCATTCTCATTCTCTCAAACTTGCCGTAATGGATAAGGTAAAAGAGCAAGTATTCTAAGTTAGAGAAGTTGTCGTTCGCTGAAGACCAGTTTGGCCCCGGTCTCGGAGAAGATGGTCCATTAGAACAATTGCCATCATCGCTTCGGCTATCGGCGTGGCCCGAATTCCAACACATGGGTCATGCCGACCAGTAGTAACAACCTCTTCAGCTTCGCCCGCAATATTAATTGATTTTCCGGGAATCCGGATGCTTGAGGTAGGCTTAAGAGCCAAATTTGCGATGATTTCCTGCCCACTAGATATTCCGCCAAGGATTCCACCAGCATTATTACTCAGAAATCCATCTTCAGTAATTTCATCTCGATGTTCGGAGCCTTTCTGATCAATCGAATCAAATCCCGCGCCGATCTCTACGCCCTTAACAGCATTTATGCTCATTAGCGCCTTAGCTATCTCAGCGTCTAATCGATCAAAAATTGGCTCACCAAGCCCCACGGGTACATTTGAGGCTGTCACGGTGATACGCGCGCCAATGGAGTTACCTTCTTTACCTAAGGCTGCCATGTATTCCTCCATTAACGGGACTTTAGTCGGGTCAGGGCAGAAAAATGGATTTTGTTCTATCTCTGCGTAATCAACAGTCTCAATCTTAATTGGGCCCAACTGACTCAAGTAACCACGCACCTGGGTGCCACAGGCTTCTAATAAATATTTCTTCGCGATGGCACCAGCAGCAACCCGCATAGCTGTTTCGCGGGCCGAAGCCCTACCCCCACCCCGATAATCCCTGATTCCGTACTTTTGATAGTAGGTATAATCAGCATGAGCCGGCCGAAATTGGTCCTTTATTTTGCTGTAGTCTTTGGGGCGCTGATCTGTATTCGTTATTAGCAAACCGATGGGTGTGCCCGTGGTCTTACCTTCGAACACTCCGGAAAGAATCTTTACCGCATCATCTTCTCTACGCTGGGTAGTAAACCTTGATTGCCCTGGCTTCCTCCGATCGAGATCCTTTTGCATATCGCCCTCAGTCAGAGACAAACCTGGCGGACAGCCGTCTACGATACAGCCTAATGCAGGGCCATGACTTTCACCAAAGCTGGTGACCGTAAACAATTTACCAAAGGTATTTCCTGACATCTCAGCGACTCGTTTAAGCAGAATATAGTAAAATGTGAAGCAGCAGAGAGGGCTGCAAACAGCAGAGCATTGTACACTAAATGTCCGTTTATATTAAAGAAAGCGGGGGCCGAACTCCATAAGCTCCTGCTTACTAATCGCTAGAACACCATCGCCGCCGTCTTCAAATTCCAACCATAAAAATGGAATATCCGGTAGCCGCCGCTCAAGATCTTTTTTCGAATACCCAACCTCCAAAACTAGCCAGCCGTCATCTTTCAAATAAATCGCCGAGGATTTCAAGATATGTAGAGAACACTCTAGACCCTCTTGGTTAGAAACCAAGCCCTGTTTTGGTTCCTGCAAATACTCTGAAGGCAGCTCATCATATTCGCTGTGAGAAACATAAGGTGGGTTAGCGATGATCAAATCATAGACACCTTCTAATAACTGTTCAAAAAAATCTGATTCGATCGTGCTTACTCTATCTTCAATCTCATGTAATCGAATATTTTCCTCAGCAAGAGACAGAGCCGCCACGTCGATATCAGCGAGATCAACCCGGGAATAAGGAAAAGTTAAAGCTGTAGCGATACCCAGACATCCTCCCCCACTGCACAAATCCAGAACGCGCTTTGGAGAGCCTTTCAGGAACGGCTCGAACTGATTAATCACTAGTTCTGCGATTGGAGAGCGCGGTACTAAAGCTCTCTCATCACAGTTGAATTGGTATCCCGCAAACGAGGCAGTACCCAACAAGTAGGCAAGTGGCTTACGCTCAGCAATCCTATTTTTCGCTACTAAACTAATCATCGAATATTCATCTTCATTAATTTTTCGAAATTGCTCTAGTAATAACTGATCATAGGAGATATTTAGTATTGAGCAAACGAGATAAATAGCCTCACTAGTAGAGTTGTCAGTTCCATGACCATAAAAAATTTCAGAACCACCAAATTTTTTACTAATAATTTCTATAGCGTCTCGTATATCCATAAGCAGTTTCGTCGAAGTTCGTAAAATGGCTGATTAGCTAATAAAGTGCTTTACCAAGCAAGACGGTTATCGTACCGTATCTGCCCAATTATAACCGTGAATAGATAGCTACAAATATTAGCCAGCTGCGCTCACAGCGAGAATTGAAAAGGTTTGATTTTATGGAGCAAGCATACCTCGATATCCTAAAAAAAATCGGCGAAGACCCAAATCGCCCCGGGCTTGCCGACACACCAAAGCGAGCAGCAAAGGCCATGGATTTTCTGACCCAAGGCTATGGGCTCGACATTGACACAGTAATTAATGATGCTCTATTTCCATCAGATACTGATGAAATGGTGATAGTTAAGGACATCGAGCTTTATTCTATGTGCGAGCACCACATACTTCCTTTTATAGGAAAATGCCATGTGGCCTACATACCCAACGGCAAAGTCATTGGCCTGTCAAAAATTGCTAGAATTGTAGATATATTTGCTCGGAGACTTCAAATTCAAGAAAACCTTACTAATGAAATTGCCAATTGTATTATCGACAAAACACAAGCAGCGGGCGCGGCTGTAATCATAGAAGCGCAACACATGTGCATGATGATGCGAGGTGTTGAGAAACAAAATTCGGTGATGACAACATCCTGTATGCTAGGGGCATTTAGGAACAGTCAAAGTACCCGCGCTGAATTTCTATCTCTGCTGAATAAGTAGCCTTTATCGCAATACCAGCTCTATAAATTCTTCACAATTGCCACCACCACAACGGGGAGCCAATGGCCCGACCCCTTCAGCAATTATTTGACTAGCACTCACTCCCATACCAATCAACCGCCTTGCCACTTCATTCGCTCGCATGGTCGACCTCCGCATTAGATCGCTCAAAAATTCCTCGCCCTGTACATGAGATACCAAATAGAATTGCCTTGATGAGTTATTTTGAAGTAGTTCCACAAGAAATGCTAAGTCAGTGGATGAAGACAAACGATCGTCTTCACGAAATTCTATACCGGCTAAAATCAACCCTCCATCATTTAACAATGTAGCACTAAGATCGGATACATTAATGGTATTCCTCGGAGTTAGGCTACCCCCCACTTCAATAATTTCGATATGCGCATAAGTACGACGATTGCCCCGAGTGATAATATAAAGCGAAATATAAGAAAGTGGCCCCACTTCAGTTGAGCTCTGCATTACCAGATAAAACTGATTACGTTCGGGACCATAAAGAATCCGTTTCCGAAAAATATCGTTCGCCCAATAATTGGAACTTCCGCAAGCGCTACCGGTGCAGGCAAATAATTCTGAATAGGATTTCTCGGCTGCCTGCTCTAGAAAGAACTGGTAAACATCGTTTCCCGTGAACTCTGGGGAGATTTCATAGGTAAGCTTAGTAACATCGCCTCTTAACCTTTCGGAATCCTCAGGGACCACTAAGCCTCTTGTTCTTTGAAGTGAACCTAATACAACTCTGTAATTAACATCCTCCCCAAATTCAGTTTCATTGATTTCCGAATCCGGAAAACCTTGAATCAGAGGATGATCGACAAGATTATTTGTTTGTGCGAAAACAATAGGTGAAAGAATTACGCAAATAAAACCGCATAAATGAGAGAAAATTAATTTTATATATTTAAGCTTCATCATTTTAATTTCTAAAATATTCCTCCATACCCTAGCGAAAAAGCATTGAAATTGAATACTGCCTGCTTATATATTGCTGATTATCGCTAGACTTAATTGTGACGACTGAAAATAACCCAATGCTAAATTATTTTATGATAACCTTCGATAGTGAGCTCGCCCCATTGCCCCAGTCTTTACGTAATAGCCCAGCTAGAGTTTTTATTTCATTTTTCCCGAGCGGGCTATCAATAGCTTTTCTATTCATCGCTGTCTAACTCGCGGCCTTCTCTACTGATTTTTTAGGTACTTTCTTAACAACTTTCTTTGTTTCTTTTTTTCTCGCAGCTGGCTTTTCAGTATTAACAGCTAAACCTTTACCAACACCTTCTTCGGCCTTTGAGCTACGCTTCCGACTTCCTTGATCTGCAAGATCAGGAAAACCGGAAAATGGAAAAGGCTTGTCTTCAGACATATAAGAGATGAACTGTAATATTTGAAACACATATTTATTTAGAGAGCCTCCCAACATTCTTAGGTTATAGTTATTCTCGCCTGTAATTAGCGAAAATAACCCTTGTGCAATCATCATAACTAAAATGATTGGAGCGATAATAATGTATAACACAGCCACAAAGGCGATCATAAATAGAATGCGCACCCACGATTTCGCCTTACTTAAATTAACAACGATGTCATCTAGTTGTACTGACATTGATCCTCCTCAACCTTCTTAAATGCGCCCCAATTTTACTGCAACTAAGCTAGCTTCCTTGAATTAACACCTTATCTTCATAGGCGGCAAATTCCACATCAAGAGATTGCTCGCCTAACATTAATGAAGAAAGAATTTCCTCCATTGACTCGCCTTCGTAAATTATACGGTACAGACCAATAACCAAAGGCATATAAACGTCAAGCTCCGCAGCTTT
Organism: Gammaproteobacteria bacterium; assembly: GCA_963854365.1. Taxonomy (GTDB): domain Bacteria; phylum Pseudomonadota; class Gammaproteobacteria; order Pseudomonadales; family Pseudohongiellaceae; genus UBA9145. Next base: position 4,281 of record CAWKZI010000009.1, on the reverse strand, counting down.
TTCTTTTACCAACTTTACAGTATTTATGCCTTCTGCGACTTGCCCTACCTCGATTATTGCCGCCTCGATCGATTTACCCTCACCCAAAGCCAAACCAATTCTATAATTTCGGCTTAGCGGTGATGAACATGTAACCACCAAATCTCCGACACCACTTAGGCCAAGAAAAGTCATTGGATCCGCTCCCAATTCTTTTCCAAATCGAGCCATTTCAGTAAGGCTTCGTGTAACCAACATACTATTCGTATTATGTCCCATGCCGATAGCCGCTGCGATTCCAGCTATTATGGCGTAGATATTCTTAAGGGATCCACCAAGCTCTACTCCAAACATATCATCGTTCGTATACACTCTGAAAAACTTAGATCTCAGCACGCTTTTTACAATATCCCTCACATATTGATGATTACTTGCAATTACGGTACCGGTGATGTCGTTCTTCGCGATCTCTTTGGCGAGGTTTGGTCCACTCAATACTCCAACTCTAGCTTGGGGGGCTTCTTGGTTTAATATTTGGCTCATTAACAAAAAGGTGCCAGATTCTATACCTTTAGTAGTACTCACAAGAATTGCGGACTCAGCACCATGGGAGACAAGATCTTTTACTACTTGCCGAAAGGAGGAACTGGGTACGGCAACAAATATTATTTCGCTTGCAGTGACAGCCTCCGCCATATTAGTAGTCGCCACTACACTTTCACTTAACGAATAACCTGGCAGGTATTGTTTGTTTTCGTGAAACTCATTAACTTCCGCCACCAGTTCTTCGCTGCGCATCCAGAAACGGACATCATAGCCATTTTGGGCAATAATATTAGCCACCACGGTACCGAAACTACCTCCTCCAATTACTGCGATTTTGCTCATCGGCATAAAATTCTCATTGAGCCTGATAATCCTCGTCGAGGAGAATCAAGAAGGAAAACTGATTTCGGAACATAATAGTCTGATTGATAGTGAATACCAAGATTGCTGCCTAGTAATTGCCACGCATTAAGGAGGTTCGATGACGTTCACAACGCCAATAAGTCGTAAGCTTTTTTTAAATTGGATTTGGCATCGGCAATTATGAATCCTAAAACCAGATTACTTTAAATTAGAAAGTCACTAGCAAACGATGAGTATTTCTAGGTTTAAATATACGCTGAGATAGCTTCGATGATGGTCATTACTGGCGCAGGATATACACCCAAGACAATCAGCAACAAAAATAGGATTGATAAAACACCGTAAGAGCCTATGGTATTCGTGCTATCAATCGAAGTGATCGCTACGCCATCGATCGGCAACAACATCCGATAAATTATACGGAGGTAATAGTACAAACCAATTCCGCTACCTAATACTAGAGCGACGAGCAAGGCGAATAACGAAGATTCTACGCCCGCCAAGAAAATGTAAAATTTACCGATAAAACCAACAGTCAATGGAATGCCAGCAAGTGATAACAGCATGCCAGTAAATACCGTCGCCATCCAAGGGCTGCGCCAAAAAAGCCCCTGATAGTCATTAATACTATCAAGTTCGTTTTCAGAAGATGAAACTACTGAAGCCACACCGAAGGCGCCTAAAGACATAATTACATAAGCTAATAAGTAAAAAGTCACAGCTTCAATACTTATAGTTCCTGCAGCGGAGTAACTGGCAATTATAGCAATTAACAAATAACCCATATGCGCAATCGATGAATAGGCAAGGATTCTTTTTAGATTATCTTGTAACAATGCCAACAAATTTCCCGCTAAGATAGAGATAATAGCTATCAGGGAAAATACTGTTACTACAGAACCAAACTCTAGCGCGTTGGAAGTCTCCACAAAGCGAAGTAAGACCACAAACATCCCCGCTTTACCTATTGTCGCTAGAAAGGCAGTTGCTGGTAAAGGTGCTCCTTCATAGACATCAGGCGTCCAAATGTGAAATGGTGCCAAAGATAATTTAAATGCCATACCGGCACTAATCAAAAGTAAGGCGATAATTGTATAATTGTCACTAAGCCCCTCGGTAGCAGGTGCCAGAAGATTCGTAACGCTAGTGAATGCCAGAGTGCCGGTTTGAGCATAGATCAAAGCCATGCCAAACAGAATCAAACCGGAAGCAACCGCTGATAAGACCAGATATTTTACCGATGCCTCTAAAGGATACTTCGCTGACTCTTTACTGTGGAGCGGGTAAGCCACCATTCCATAAAGTGCCATACTCAATGTTTCCAACCCCAAAATTGTGCTAACAAAATGGTTGCTACTGACCATTACGATGGCGCCTATCGTGGCAACCACTAATAGCAAATAGAATTCTTCTTTATCGTCATCTAAATTCAAGAAATAAGAATAACTAAATATTGCGACGAACATCGCCGCAGCGCAAACCACAATTGTAAAAAACAAACTATACTGATCAATAATAAGCAGCGGTGTTATTTGCTGATTAACTCCTCCCATCATTACCACAGCAACAACAGCCGCCACAAACAAACCACCCACACTTATCATCGCCGTAATAGCATAGTTCCTATGTATTCCAACAAATAACATAGCAACGACAGCCGTAATCGTTACTATTAGAAGTGGCGCCAAAGGTATTAAATCAGCAAGAGTCATTGTCATCTTATTTCGCCGCCGTCACTATTACTACATTCTGGCTACCAGTCAAAAGACCTTCTAAAGCGTCTTGAGACAAATCTAGAAAAGACTGTGGGTACATTCCCATCCATACCAACCCGACCATCATTAACCCAAAATATGCTAGCTCCCTGCGATCTAGATCATGAAAATGATCGTCATCAAGATCTGTATTTCGATATTCACCATGAAATATTTTTTGAATTACCCAAAGAGAATATACCGATGCGAGTATCAACCCAAAAGAGGAGATTACCGCAATTGGTATATTCGCCTTAAAAGCGCCCAGCAAGGCTAGAAATTCTCCAATAAAATTTCCCAACCCAGGCATACCTAAAGCAGCAACTGAGAAAAATAAAGCAACTGCAGACATTCTCGGCACCTTGACCCAAAACCCGCCCATGTTGTTCATGTCACGCGTATGAATCCGATGCTGCAGTCCCCCAGCCAACATAAATAATGCAGCAGCACTTAAACCGTGAGCTAACATAGTCATTACAGCTCCCTGTAAAGCCTGCTCATTCCACGCGTAAATCCCCAAGAGAACAAAACCCATATGACTAACACTAGTGTAAGCGATGAGACGTTTAATATCAGTTTGAGCAAAAGCGACTTTGGCACAATAAAGAATACTTATAGCTGCTAAGGTCATCGCAACGGGCGCGAATTGCATTGAGGCTTCAGGAAATAAAGGCACAGCAAACCTAATCAAGCCATATGCACCAGTTTTTAGTAAAACTCCTGCCAGTATCACGCTACCAGCTGTAGGTGCCTGACTATGAGCATCTGGCAACCAGGAATGGAACGGAAAACTAGGAAGCTTGGTGGTAAAAGCGATAAAGAAACCTAGCATGATTACCATTTCCAGCGGTCCGCTAGTGGTTACCTTTAACAAGTCAAAATAATCGAAACTAAACATATCAAACTGAATGTAATGCAAATATGCCAACATCAATATAGACACAAGCATTAACATGCCCGTGACTTGAGTGAAGATAAAGAACTTCATTGCCGCGTAGTTTTTGTTCTCATGCCCCCAAATAGCAATGATAAAATACATGGGGATTAACATAACTTCCCAAAAAAAGAAGAAAAGAAACAGATCTAAAGCGGTAAACACACCTAACACACCAGCCAAAGTCCACAGCAAATTAAAGTAAAAAAATCCGGTTTTCTCAGTTATTTCACTCCAGGCAGAACCAATCGCGATTACACCAAGAAAGCCAGTCAGCAACAATAACAAGACGCTAAGCCCATCCGCTGCTAAATGAAAAGAAATACCAAACCGTGGCATCCAGTCTGTCTGAATATTAACCAACCAGACCGCCGAGGAATCTCCACCCAATAAGCCAAACATCAATACGATATCCAACATCACTGCAAGCAAGGCAATTAAGCGCGGATATTCTGGATTTAAGCGCTCTGATGCCCAAGCCAATAGCCCGCCAATAAATAAAACAGCGATGAGAGCTACTAAGATCATAGTAATACCCCCAGAGAAACTATTATGGTTAAGCCTGCTGCAATACTTAAAGCATACCATCGCAACTTACCAGTTTGAGTTTTGGCAATCATGCGGTGGGCTGAGCGAGTCAATTCCACAAGCAATTCATAAAATTTGTCCACTAAGTCAGCACGATTAGCCCGCGCTAGAAATAGG
>CAWKZI010000008.1:0-16940 GCA_963854365.1 Gammaproteobacteria bacterium | reverse complement strand
GACCTGTGATCGATGAACTCATATGAGCGCTCCCTTATATTCATAGTTATCTTGGCAGAATAATACGTATACACCCGTTATGGAACCATTCTGGCTAAGTGCGGGAATGGGTTCCAGAGCTACTCGCTAACTAAAGTATATACTCTACGCCTGTTGATGAGAGCCCAACTAAATCAATAGCGGTAGTATTTAAGCTATGATCAGCAGCAACGATGGCTAGCCCATTTGATCGGACCGCCACTATCTCCCCTTCCCCCATCAGCCCCCTTATTGAGAAGCGCATCGATGTATGAGACTCCAGAAAATCCTTTCGTTTCGGATTGTTGTCCTGATTCTAAATATGTCTGCTTGTTAACTAGCGTAGGCATTTATAACTCCGATCACTAAAACTTCCTGTATGCTTAAATTATAGCAAACTATTTAAGTGCTTTAACTTATACCTCATAAATGAAGCAACACAAATTCAAAAAAGTGTTGAATAAATCCTGGGGTTACTAAAAACTAACTTTTTATCTGTTTTCTAATTCAATAAGAATTTCGTCTACGAAATTCACGAAATCTTTTTCTAAAACGGGTTTTGCCCATGGGCTGTTCTCCCAACAAAGGCGAACCCCAGGATTAGAGTAAAACTGACTGATAAGGTTTCTTAACTCTTCAATATCAGAAGCCTTAGTTGTGGACGCATATTGGCCCCAATGCAGCCAAAACCAGTAAAGCATAGCCCAGTCAAACCTTGCCGCTTCATCCATTGACATACTCAGCTCGGCACCAATTTTTTCATAATAGCCTGATAACTTGAGGCCCTTTGTTAGAGTTTCTACAAAATTTCTGTCTAAAGCAGTCGCCAGCATCATGTCACGAACACCTTTGGACCTTTCAAGTCTATTAGTATCTGCTGCAGCATCCTTAGCATGACGCACCTGAACAGCTAAATACGCGAGTGTAATGATAACTGCCAATGCACCAACAAAATCACCGATAGCACCAATTGCTTCCCAGTTCATATTAATCTCCCCAATAGGTATTTTTGGTTATCAATCCTTTTTTAAAGTACGGAAATTATATCAAATAGTTTGAGTGTACTAGTACGCAAAGGGGTGAGATGGAACCTACTTGGATAAAAACGAGTATACCCCTGGGGTGCCGACTAGAGAGCCCTGCATTGCGTGTAATGCACATGCCCCTGAGAGTTAGGAACGCAGTCATTTGGCTTTGCTAATCATTTTTCTTCAAGAAGGTAACCGTCATCGGGGAAAAGCGTATCTGATATATACTGATAATTTGTAAGCAACTTCTTTCTTCTCTATAAACAATCTATAAACTATTTTTTAAGCAACAAAGCTAAACTTTGTTGCTTAATTACCCTTTGAAATACAAATCGGAGAGCTAAAAGTGTCACTAACTAAAATGGAGACAGAATCCCCGAATCATTTTCACAAAATCTTGCTAGTTATAATGATAAGCCTAGGAATCATTTCCTGTAACTGGAACTCTCAAAAATTGGATCTTGTGGAAACCACTATAAGTAAAATTCAACGTGCGGTAATCGCAAGAGAAATCTCCTGCCTTGATGTGGTATCAATCTACTTACAGCGTATTGAGAGCTATGATAAACCGAGAGGAGTTAACGCTATCACTGTAATTAATCCAGAGGCGTTATCGAAAGCAGAAGAGGTTGACTACGCTCTAGTTTCTAAAGCCCCTCTACCGGAATTATTCTGCACGCCCATTGTAGTCAAAGATAATTTCGACACCCATGATATGGTCACGTCCGGAGGCTCTATTACACTGAAGGAAAGCTATCCGCCCGATGATGCGTTTATGGTTCGCAAGCTACGTGACGCGGGAGCAATAATAATAGCGAAAACTAACATGGCCGAATGGGCTTTTAGCCCCCGAGAAACTGTTTCATCGTCATTCGGCCGCACTGCAAATGCCTATGATATTAACTTCGTACCCGCAGGGTCTTCAGGCGGGACAGCTTCGGCTGTAGCTGCCAACTTTGCAGTCGCAGGTATGGGCAGTGATACCGGGAATTCCATCCGAGGCCCCTCTTCACATCTAGCATTATTTGGTATTCGCTCTACGATAGGCTTAACTAGTCGAGATGGAGTGATTCCTTTAATCTTTGATAGAGACATCGCTGGCCCGATGGCTAGAACAGTAGAAGATGGTGTAAAACTATTTAATGTCGTTGCCGGCTATGATCCGAACGATAGCTTGAGTATTCCCAATAAAAGAGAAGTAGATTATCGTAGCTTCCTGAAACGAGATGGCTTGAAAGGTAAACGTATTGGAGTGTTAAGACGGCTAGTTGATCACGATACTGCAGATCGGGAAATCAAGCGGCTCTTCTTTAATGCCCTTGATGATATTCGTTCTGCTGGGGGGACGATAATAGATTCCGTAGTAATTAAAGACTTCGACTCTCTCAATAATGAAATACAGTCTTGCGCTAGTTTCCGTTACGATCTTAAGCAATATTTAGATGCTTTAGATAATCCACCACTACAAGATGTGGCTTCGGTTCTTGAGTCAAGTGAGTTTGCAATAGAATCAAAAGGAGCTCTCGAATTTTTTTCCCAGTTCCCGCTAGAAATTGCGCCAGATGAAAGACAAGAACCCTGCCTTATTTGGCCCAACCATCCACTGCGTAACCAGCTTCTTGAAAATACAGTAAGAGCCATGGATGCTGCCAACCTAGATGCACTCATCTATCCTACTTGGTCGAATCCGCCGGCACATATTGATAATGCCAACGAAGAATACTTAGGGGACAATAGTCAGTTATTAGTGCCGGCTGCGGGTTTACCTGCCGTTACAATTCCAATGGGTTTCTGGCAAAACAGGTTACCGGCCGGAATTCAAGTGGTAGGACGTCCTTACGCTGAGGGCGTATTAATCGAAATAGCCTATGGATATGAGCAACTTACTGAACACAGGAAGCCACCTGAGGGATTTTCATCCCTGATTGACTGATCTTTTACCAACCCCTTCTTACCGTAAGCGTTAATATGGGAGATGATAACGGAATCATGTTCTTTATCTTCATCAAGCTGGGCATAACGGAACTATCGTCTTTTTCGGAATCTATCGGACAACGTGGTTCTAATTTCTGCTTGCTTCGAGTGCTTCCTTAGCGTCTCTTTCATAGTATCGCCCTAAATCTTCACCGAGAGTGGTATTGGCACCAAGCTGCTCAAGATGTCGTGCAACCGCAGGAAGAGACATTGTTGCGCCCGCTCGATATTCGCCTTTATCGGCAATCATGTAAGCGGTTTGGCCTCGATCATTGATGGCATTTATCTCTGCCCCATTTTCAATTATGTACGAGATAAACTGATTGCCAGCCAGGTAAACTGCACCATGCAAGGCTGTCTGGTTCTTATTATTTCGAGCATTAATATCTAGCCCCAACTCCAAGCATCTTGCCACCGCTACCATCGCTGATTCTTGTAATTCAACAATGTTGTCATCGAACCAACGGCGATTGTATTTATCCTGCCCTTCAACAAAATCGACACCGGCGGCAACCATCAATGCAGTCGTGCCATCATTTGAGGTCAGCTGCGGGTCGGCGCCCCCTGCCACTAGTATATTCATAATTTCCAGGTCCCCGAAGCTTGCGGCAAGGAAGAAAGCTGTGGCCCCGAGTTTGTATACTGACATTCCATTGTCGATCAAAATGACCCTTGAGAGAACTGGCATGTTCCGTGTTAAGCGGGCGTTTGGATCGGCACCATTATCAAGGAGCGCTTTTACCAAAGTAGGCATCTGATGTTGAACTGCTGAATGCAATGCTGTGCGTCCAGCGCCATCTAGATTTGGGTCTGCCCCTTCATGGAGTAACATCAAAGCCATTTCTTCATTGCCACTGTCAATGGCCACCAGTAGAGCACTAGCTTCAGTATCTGGAATCAAATTCCACCGGGCATTGGTATTGCCTGAAATACCATCAGGAGCTGATTCATTCACATCAGCACCGTTGTCTAACAGATATTTCCCAATCTCGATGTTTCCCTGTTGCGCGGCAAAAAGCAGGGGCGTGTAATCGTTAATCGAACGAGCGAAAGTAGCCGCCCCTTTCGCTACCAAGAACCTCACTGCTTCTATATGGTTTTCAGCTACGGCGAACATTAAAGCCGTATGCCCCTTCGAGCCTTCTCTGGCATTGACATTCGCTCCAGCTTCAACAAGCAGTCCAAGAACCTCGGTATTACCAACACTCGCGGCGATCATTAAAGGGCTATCACCATTGATTCGAGCCAGGTTCACGTCTGCTCCCTGTTTCAACAAAACCCTAAGCAGTTGGGGATTGTTATTCAGACTAGCCAAAGAGAGGGCAGTGACGCCATGATCATCAGTGGCATTGACTTCGGCTCCGTGCCGAAGCAACAGTTCGGTTAAATCTATGTCGTTACGATATACCGACCAATGCAGCGCAGTGCCTCCATCTCCCTGAGGCTCAGAAACATCAGCTCCTTGCTCCAATAATTCAGTCACTACGTTCTTGTTTTGAATCTTGGTAGCTTCAATAAGTGGAGTCTGCCCACTAACCCCCAAGCTCAGGCTCAGTAGCAGGCAGGTAATGTAACAATTGGTTAATTTACGTGGAAGAGGAAGAATCACGGCTTCAGAATCCGGTCTGTAGTATCGATTACTATTATTTATTTCAACAGATTAGTCTAACAACGACTTCCCGCTATTGGGCTGTGCATCCCAGAAACACTATCATTCCCGCTTTTGACATACAAGAGACTAATGACTATATTCTATTGAACGAAAGGTTCAAATAAAAGGAAGTGTTGCGTGAAGCTCATTTCCGCAAGTAACCTCTCAATTTAGTCATTGAATGAGCGATAATATGGGATTTCGTATTTCACTAGCTCGCAAGCAAGCACTCGTATTTTTCGGTAGTTTACTATCGTTTATGGTACTCGTGTTTACTCCCTTTTCTGAACCAAATGTCGCTCAGACGCGCATCGCTCAAGCTGGTCAATATCAGCAAATGCTGAATAGATATTGTGTGGTCTGTCATAGCGAGCAATTGCCAAGCGCAGGCTTAATATTGCCTCAATTAAGCCTTGATTCAATTTCTGCAGAAGCCGAAACTTGGGAAAAGGTTATTCGAAAACTGCATACACGAGCCATGCCTCCATTAGAAATGCCTCGGCCTGACGAAACCGTCTATGAAGGATTCATCGCTTTCTTAGAAAATGCTATTGATGCTGCCGGAGCAGAAAGCCCAAACCCCGGCAGAGTAGCTACTTTCCATCGATTAAACCGCACTGAATACAGCAATGCTATTCGGGACATTCTCGACCTAGACTATGACTCGAGCGCTCTATTGCCTCCAGATGATTCCGGCTATGGTTTTGATAATATTGCCGATGTGCTTAGTGTGTCCCCAATGTTAACCGAACGTTATTTGGCTGCTGCAAGAAAGATTAGCCAACTGGCGGTCGGAGATCCTGAGATCGGGCCAGCGACAGAAATATTTGAAGTAGATAAATTGCTAAGGCAGAGCGTTAGAGTGAGTGAAGATCTTCCGTTCAGCTCTCGTGGTGGTCATTCCGTACGACATTATTTTCCGGTGGATGGTGAGTACGTTGTAAGAATCTTTTTCCTGCGCACTTACAATGGTTTAATAAGAGGACTACACGAACCGAACGAGCTAGAACTTCGTGTCAACGGCAAACGCGTTCAACAGATAAGTGTCGGTAGACCAATCGGAGAAGAATCTGGAAATGGTCCCAATGTAGAAGGTGTGGAGGTGCGTTTTTTCGCCAAGGCAGGCCCGTCAACTATCGGCGTTAATTTTATCGGCGATAGCTCGTTGGCCGAAGGTATGCGGCGGCCTCAGTATGCCATTACAAGTTACGAATATGCCGGCGACCGGGCTGAAAAAACAGGTATAGCCAGGATCGAATTACGTGGCCCTTATGGCGAATTAAAGCGTGGCGATACCGCAACGAGAAGAAAAATATTTGCCTGTCGACCACAGAGCGCGGAAACTCAAGACGAAGAACTCTGCGCCACACAAATTATTGATAACATCGGCAGGCTCGCTTACCGGCAAACACTTTCTGATTTAGAAATTCAAACTTTACTTGGGGCTTATAGAGCTGGCAGGCAAGATCAGGATTTCGATGCTGGAATCGAAATGGCTATCCGGCGGATATTGGTAAGCCCTAAATTTTTATTTCGCCAGCTTGATGAGTCAGAAAAAACACCTTCAGATGACAGCTATCAGATATCTGATCTTGAATTAGCGTCTCGCCTTTCCTTCTTTTTATGGAGCAGCATTCCAGACGAACAATTGCTGGATTTAGCGGAATCTGGTCAGCTGAGACTTCCAGCCACACTCAAAGGACAGATAGCACGCATGTTGGCTGATTCGAAATCCGACGCTCTTATAACTAACTTTACTGAACAATGGTTGCATTTGCGTAATATTCAATTAGTGTCACCTGACCCGATTGAATTTGATGATTTCGATCTTAATCTTCGTCAAGCAATGCAAGAGGAAACTAAACTATTTCTGCAAAGCCAGTTCCGAGAAAATAAGAGTGTTACTGAATTGTTAACTGCGGATTACACATTTCTTAACCAGCGTCTAGCTAAGCATTATGACATTGATGGAATATACGGGACTCATTTCCGCCGTGTCGACTTAAATGATGAATCACGGATGGGCTTATTGGGTAAGGCCAGCATTTTAACAGTGACTTCCTATGCTCATCGAACTTCTCCTGTAGTGCGAGGAAAATGGCTGCTTGAAAACGTTTATGGCACACCGCCACCGCCACCGCCACCTGATATACCTGCACTTTCAGAGAATGAAGACAAGAATACCGCCCCCTTATCTGTGCGTGCGCGAATGGAACTGCACCGAAGCAATCCTGTGTGTGCCAGCTGCCATCAGGTTATGGATCCGCTCGGTTTCGCGCTGGAAAATTTCGATGGGATAGGACGCTGGCGCAGCATTAATGCGGCCGGAGGACCCATCGATGCCGGCGGTATGCTAGCCAACGGAATACCTGTAGATGGGCCGGTAACTTTAAGGAATGCCCTTGTTAGTTCTCCAGAGGTGTTCACTACAACTGTCGCGCAGAAATTGTTAACTTACGCTTTGGGCCGAGGGGTAGAGTATTATGATGCTCCGTCTATTCGAAGAATAGTGCGGGAATCAGCAGATGAAGATTACAGTTGGGCAGCTCTAATAACTGGCATTATTAACAGTACGCCGTTTCAAATGCGTAATGCTCTTTAGATTAACGACCCTATTCATTAGACCCGGGAAATTAAAGTTAAAGCGGGAAATTAAAACCTTTTAATATAGTAGGCTCTATTGAAAACCTATTGAAAGAGAGAATCGTGATGATTATTACCAAGAAGGCACTACCGAGACGAACATTCCTCAGAGGAGTTGGAGCAGTCCTGGCCTTGCCACTATTAGAGAGCATGGCCCCTGCTATGGCACGAGCTGCCGAAATCCAGAGACCCGCTCAACGCCTTTTTGTGGGCTATGTACCTAATGGCGTCATCATGGACAAGTGGACTCCAAGAGCTGCTGGGGGAAATTTCACATTTCCGGCGTCTCTTGAACCCCTTGAACCCTTTAAAGAAAAGGTTTCTGTACTCTCAGGTTTTGCCTGCAAACCGGCCATGCCCCAACCAGGCGAAGGAACTGGCGATCATGTGCGAGCATCTGCAGCTTATCTTACTGGCGCCCATCCGAAGAAGACAGAAGGTGCAGATATCTTCTGTGGAGAATCCATGGACCAAATGGCTGCCAATCATATTGGTGATACCACTCAAATGCGCTCATTGGAAGTTGCCTTGGATCCCAATGAATTAATCGGGGCGTGCGAAGCAGGTTGGAGCTGTGCCTATGCCAATACTCTAAGCTGGCGAAACGAGACCACACCGTTACCGATGGAGAATCAGCCAAGAGCTGTATTTGAAAGACTGTTTGGCGATTCGAACGATAACAGTCTGGCGGCCAAAGAAGCGCGGCTATTTGAGGAACGAAGCATTTTGGATTCATTGCTTACAGAAGTAGCTCGGCTACAAAAAACATTACCTCAACATGATCGACAAAAAATTGATCAGTACCTTGATGCAATTCGTGATGCTGAACGCAGAATTGAGATTGCTGAGCACAGCAATATTGAATTGCCTCAAATGGAACGGCCTGCTGGAGGCATCCCAGATACTTTTGCCGAACATGCACGCATCATGTTCGATTTGCAGCTAATGGCCTTTCAAACTGATATCACTCGAGTCATTACTTTCATGATGTCTCGTGAAGTGTCGCCGCGAAGCTATCCTGAATTAGGGATTCCTGACCCCCATCATGGACTCTCTCACCACCAAGACAATCCGCGGCAAATGGAGAAGCTTGCGCAAGTAAATCGTCATCATGTCGAACAGCTTGCCTATTTCATGGATAAATTGAGTAATACTCAAGACGGCGAGCAGAGCCTATTGGAGAACATAGTTATGCTATATGGCTGTGGCATTAGTGATGGCAACAAACACCTACACACAGATTTGCCGGTGCTTCTAGCAGGTGGTGGATCTGGAACTTTGCAGGGTGGCCGCCATATTCGTGTCACGGAAGAAACACCAATCAGTAATTTGCAATTAACAATGTTGCAAAATTTTGGTGTGCAACGAGATGTATTGGGCGACAGTACTGGCACTATTTCAGGATTGTTTAATTCATAAATATTTAGGCCTGAATTCATTCGTCAGCCCTCACTGCAATTACGCTAAAGAAACTATACACTTGGTCTATTGCATGGGAGGCCGCGTGTGATTTAAAGACGTAGTCTGTCCTCTCTAACAACCCTCTGACCCCTTTGCATTGCAATCACTGGAAAGTGACTCGAGCCCTCATCATATAACCTTATTCAATTGAGCAAAGTTTAAATTGCAAAAATAGCCCCTTCCCTATTAACTTCACCTATGGTCGAGCCAAGCGCAACATCTCTTATCCCCATTATTGTTACCTTAAGCCTGTCACTCTATACAAGAAACGTGATTATTGGCTTGTTCAGTGGTGTGTTTGTTGGAGTACTTATGTTGAACGGCCTCAACCCTCTTACCGGCTTGAGCTTGATGGTCACTGATCATATTGTCCCTGAGCTCACTGACAACTATAATGCTGGCGTTTTGGTGTTATTGGCATTTATAGGTGGTTTCGTTGCGCTGGTGGAACGAAGTGGTGGCGGTGTGGCTTTCGCCAAATCGATAAATGGCTGGGTAAAAAACCAAGTGCAGGCGCAAATGGCCGCATGGGTTAGCGGGATAGCGATTTTTTTCTCCGATCTAGGCACTCCGTTAATTATTGGCCCAATATTTAGACCGCTTACTGATCGCCTAAAAATATCCCGACAAAAACTAGCCTATATCATCGATTCCACTTCCTCACCTGTAGCTATACTCATTCCATTTATTGGTTGGGGTGTTTACATCATGAGTTTAATGAGTCAGGAATTTGCAGCTCTAGACATGGATGAAAATGAATTATCGGCGTTCATTAGGACGATACCATTCCAATTCTACGCCTGGTTAGCTCTTTTTCTGGTGCCGCTCTTGGCTCTATTACGCTTGGACTTTGGCCCAATGGCGGAAGCGGAAGCGGCTGCACTAAAAGAAGATAGCAACGCTGCTACGTTTATGAGCTCTGAACAAAAAGAAAATGCAGCCACAGCTTTTGCACATCCCAATGCCAAACCCATATTGGTATGGGCGCCTCTGTGCTTGCTCGCAATCGTGCTATGTATCATTCTAGTACCCCAGGGTTTCCCTACTCAGCAAGTTTCCGGTTCTGCTTTCCGTGCCGGTCTATCAACTGCCTATTTTTCTGCAGCCACTTTACTCATCATACTTATGGCTGCGTTAAAAGTTAGGCCCATTTTACAAAGCATAGATATCTACCTAAAGGGTATGGCGGGAATGACTTTGGTGGCAGTGACATTGCTACTAGCATGGGCGCTTTCTGACGTAGGCAGAGAGTTAGGAGCTGCAAGCTATATAGCAGCAGTAGCGCAGGCTTCACTGCCTTTCTGGCTATTACCGGCAATTGTGTTTGTACTCTCGGCAATTATTAGTTTTGCTACCGGCTCCTCCTGGGGCACTTTCGCTATTATGTTCCCTCTCGTGATTCCCACAGCAATAATCATTGGGGCTCCGCTGCATGTTTGTATGGGTGCTGTTCTCTCTGGAGGGTTGTTTGGGGACCACAGTTCGCCCATTTCTGAAACCACGATTCTATCGTCTATCGGCGCTAACTGTTCACAGTTGGAACATTTCCGCACACAGCTACCTTATGCACTGTTTAATGGAATAATCAGCATCATTGCATTCCTTATAGCCGGGTTGACTGGTGCAAGCCTAATCATCATAGGAGCTCTATTAGTGCAAGTTGCTTTGCTTATTCTGCTGGCAAAAAAAGCTAAAATAAATGCTACTGATCTGCGTGGTTAGAAAATCGACGGATCAAAAACAACTCGACCTGCGTCTTTCTCCTTAATAGAAAGACTATTTGACCCGTTACAAATAGAATATTTTTTCATAAGTAAATTTACTTGCTGGTCGAGTTAATTTTGACGATCAAGTGAGATTTGAAATAACAAAAAAACTGCGAGATATTCTCTTTCAATACTTTTTTTATTTTTCATTTATCCGGAACAACTTCCATAAACAAGGTGATCAAAATAATTTGAAATTAGGCAAATTTTGCACCAGATTCATAACAGACTTTAATTTCATGTTTTTAACACATTGAATTAATTAATCGGTCGCACGGTCTATTAAAATTTTCATTCCATTGGTTCGATTAGCTCGCTCATCCATAGGCTGGGAATCAGCTTTAAAAGATACTATATTCCCACTTTCTCCCACTTATTACATAGTTATAAAAATGACAATTGTGTAGTATTTGTAGGCCACTCAATTTCGGAATATCCAACTCAATGATTCGTCTATTTTCTCTCGCTATTTTTTTAGTTATCAGTACTTCCTCTAATGCTAATGAGGTTGTTTTTCCCTCTTTATCTAGCAATGTCAGCTTTAGCGATGTTCTTGAATTAGAATCCAATCCTGCAGATTTAACTTTCGTCTATGGTAAGGAGAATCCGGAGTTGCAATATGGTGAATTATGGTTACCTACCGATGCTGATATGGCGAAAAGAGCAGCTATTGTCGTTTTCATTCACGGCGGCTGCTGGCTAAACTCTTTTGATATTGCTTATAGCCACCCGTTTAGTGCCGCTCTTGCGCGGGAGGGTTACGCAGTGTGGTCGCTGGAGTATCGCCGCACCGGAGATGAAGGTGGCGGCTGGCCGGGAACTTATCAAGATATCAAAGCAGGGTTCGAATACCTGAAAAAACTTGTGGACCAACCCATAGATACTGAGAATGTTGTTATTACTGGTCACTCCGCGGGAGGCCACCTGGCGCTACTGGCCGGTATTGATTATCCTCAAGCCAACGGAGTAATTGGTCTCGCTGCGATTTCAGATATTGTTTCATATTCAGAAGGCAGCAACAGCTGCCAGACAGTAACTTCTGAGTTTATGGGAGGGGCCCACACCTCAATGCCCGATGTTTATACCACTGCAAATCCAGCTGAAAAACAACTGCATGAAAATACCGTTTTGCTTCAAGGGAATATCGACTCCATAGTCCCAATAGAACAGTCGCAAGCATCTGGAGCCGAGACAGTTTTGCAGGAAGGCGCAGGTCACTTTGACTGGGTGCATCCAGGAACTCTCGCCTTTGCCCGATTTCTAATCTCGCTAGAGCGAGCTCTCGAGAAATGACCTTTAAGCTAGCCATTGAACTTGATCAAGCTGATGTATTAGCTCATAAGCGACAGGAGTTTAAATTAGACCCCAAGCTCATTTATCTCGATGGGAATTCGCTGGGAGCTTTGCCTCTCGCCTGCATCGAGCGTGCTCGTGATGTAGTTGAAAACCAATGGGGAAAAGATCTCATTTCTAGTTGGAACACTCATCACTGGATTGATCTTCCAACACAGGTGGGAGAAAAAATCGCTCCACTCCTTGGCGCAGCTTCTGGTCAGGTTATATGTTGTGATTCAATCTCAGTTAATTTATTTAAGGTGCTAAGTTGCGCTATTTCGATGCGCCCTGATCGGCGGCTCATACTTTCCCAACACGACAATTTCCCAGCAGATTTGTATATAGCCCAAGGCCTATCGGAGATGCTTGGTGCTAAGAGATGTGAACTTCAAATTGTTAATGATGCTGAGATTGAAAAAAATATTACTGAAGATGTTGCTGTAGTAGTACTCACCCATGTTAACTACAAGTCGGGAAAACTCCACGATATTGAACGCATAACCCATTTAGCTCATGAGAAAGGTGCGCTGGTAATCTGGGATCTTGCTCATAGTACTGGCGCTTTATCTCTGGAGATAGATAAATGGAATGTGGATTTCGCCGTTGGCTGTGGATACAAATATCTTAATGGCGGTCCCGGCTCTCCCGCATTTATTTATGCCGCCACATGTCATCACAAGGCAATAAGCCAGCCTTTGACTGGCTGGATGGGGCATAGTCAGCCCTTTGCATTCTCTAAACAATATCAGCCTGCCTCGGGAGTTAAGCAGTTCTTAAGTGGCACTCCCGGGATATTATCAATGAGTGTGCTTGATGCAGCGATGGACGTATACGGTGGGGTTGATCTTCATCAAGTAAGAGACAAATCAATATCTCTCAGCGAGCTATTTTTAGCATTGGCAAATGAGAAACAGGAATTATCATCTCTCATTCTATCTTCACCGACAGAAAGTGCTGACAGAGGAAGCCAGCTGGCATTCTCTCACCCGCAAGCTTTCGAAATTAGTCAGGCGCTCATTGATAAAGGGATAGTCGTAGACTTTCGATCTCCAGACATCCTGCGTTTCGGATTTGCTCCTCTTTATGTGAGCCACTGTGATATTTATAAGGCAGTAGAAGTGCTGGCCAAGATTGTTTCAGAGGAAATCTACCTGAATCAAAAATATGGCATGAGAAAGAAGGTCACTTAAGAAGAAAAGTACCCTGACCTCATTTTGATCAAAAGAAAAAATGGCACCAAAGTAAAAACACAGTAGTTATGAAAAGACTAAATTAGTAAATCTATAACACGCTCTATAGCAACTTTTGATTTTGGCGGAGGTTGAATATGGGCTATCGAAGACGGAAAGATTGGATGGAGGACTTCGCCGCCGATTGGCCTATCACTAGAGTTGACTGTCGCTGCTATCAATCAAGACAACCCTGTTTATACTGTAAAAATCACTCTTCCGGGCCTGAGTGTTTATCTATTCAGACTCCAGAAATTCGAGCGAGCGCTTCCGAAAAGTCCTTCTTGCCAAGGCCCACTCGAAAGTAATTCCCTTCTATACCGAAAAGCTCTCCGGGTAGCACTAGCACATCTTTTTCGAACCAGGCTTCGAGCAGGTTCTTGAGGGGCTTGTTTGAACGTACTAAGCCCAACAGTCCAGCTTTCGGCTTATGCCAGCTTAAAAAGTCACTAACAGCGATAAAATCATCGAACAATTCAACATTCTTACAGACGATTTCATTGTTGCGCTTGATGATTAAGTCAGCTTTTTGCATCACAAAACAGGCTACCTGCTCATCGAGTTGCGACTGACAAATGCTGTTGTAGGTCTTAAGGTGACGAATCGATTCGGTCAGCTCTTCGTTTTTGGACATTACCCAGCCAATTCGAACTCCAGGCAATCCAAATGTCTTAGAAAGGACGTTCGCCAATACAGCCTTTTCATAATGCAGCACATTAAGTTGACTACCGACTCCTGAGAAATCTGAGAATACGAATACGTCATCGGAAATGAGATACAGGTCATGTTGTTCACAAAGGTCTATCAGACTGTCTATGAAATTTTGATCTAGCAGCATGCCAGTTGGATTATGAGGGGAGTTAATTACTATCGCTTTTGTGCGCTCACTGACCTGCGCCGCAAAGTCATCGATGGATGGCTGCCAATGGCTTTTATACTCGAGCTCAACTGGCTTAAACACGCCACCAAAACACGCTGGAAGATCAGAGAGTGACGGATAACAAGGCTGCATTCCTATCACCTCATCACCTGGGGTTAGGATACATGCCATTATTGAGAAAAGGCCTTCTTCGGTGCCACTCAATACTGTAATGTTTTCGGCGCCTAGCTGGGGATAGAGGTGCTGATACAAAGCGTATATGCCAGCGCGAAGATCATCTCTTCCTTCCACACTACCGTAGACTAGAGGTACTGATGCAACAGCCGCGATTTCCTCCTCGCTTAAAATATCTTTCAGATTCGCTGTCGCGCCGCAGGCGTCGCTGAGATTATACCGAGCTTTTTTCGGCAAACTCTCATAAAACGCATGGTGCTTCATTGCCCGGAATTGCATAGTGGTCTGCCTAGCGTTTGCGCCATATGGTCATTTGCGCTACGGAATGTTGATACTTGCGCGCAGTTTCGCGTATTACGAATGGCACGTCCACGGCTTCCTCGAAATCAAAACTGTCAGCGAGATGCTGTTTCAGGGCATCCAACGTGCTGAAGTTTTCACCGTTAACTTTAATACCTCCCAACCAGTTGCTTTTTTCTGTGTATTCTTCCAACCACGTATAGGGCGAGGTCAAGACCAGCAACCCACCAGAGAGAATTCTCTCTTGAATATCTTTTAGGAACATCGCAGGGTCGTAAAGCCTATCGATGAGATTGCCGGCGAATATTAAATTGTAATCAGTGAACTGTGGCTTTAGGTTGCAGGCGTCACCCTGCAGGAAATCTATATGCCCCTTGGCTTCGCCATAACCTAACTCAGCAAGTAATACTTCGCGATACTCGACGATATCGCCCTCGACCGGCACAGTATAACGCAGGCGGTTCTGAGCCTGCAGGTTTGCTCCTTGCTGAACAAAACGTGCAGAAAAATCGATTGCATCGACATGCTGAAAATATTTAGCTAGCTCGAACGAAGAGCGTCCCACGGCACAGCCTAGGTCAAGCGCCCTCGCGGTTGTAACATTGTTGCTCCGAACATGAAGCAAGATTGCATCTACGCAAGCAACCGGGAAATTTTTCACTGAAAAATATTCATGTCCATAATGAAACTCGCAGTACTGTGCAACCAATTCATCAGTTTCATAAACGTTGTCTTGTATCTGTTCTTTCGGTTCCTGCTCAGATATAACCATTCTAAAACCTGCATGTTGGAAAAAATGTCGGCGAAAAGCATATCGCGATGAAGCAAGAGTTTCATTGCCAGTGGAAATCCAAGAGCCCCCCTTAATCAAGTTATGCTTACCATCGAAAGTCGGCGTTGAGAAATCGTCATACCAAGGATGTACGTCAAAGCCGGGATAGCCGTCGATGGGTGTCTCCGTCCATTGCCATACATTGCCAGTAATATCATACAACCTTCCTTGCCGGTTTTTTTCCACCGGGCATGGCGAGGCATATTGTTCCAAGTTAATATTTCCCTCACCCGGATCGGCACCTAGTTCTGACTTACGTATTGCAGACCATTCTGCTTCTACAGGAAGTCTCACCGGCTCACCACTGACTTCACGCATCCAATTGCAATAGGCCTTCGCCTCAAGGTAGTTTACCTCTACTGGCCAATTCATCGGCAAGGACATCTCCGAGAACAGATTCCGCTGCACGTACTTACCATCTAAAGTGGGTCTCCAAAATCGCGGATGACTTGATTGCGTATAGTCGAGCCACTGCCTCCCTTCCTCAGTCCAATAGCGCGCTTCCCTATAGCCCCTAGCTTGAATAAATTCGAGAAAGTCCTGGTTGCTTACCAAAGTCGTAGCTACCTTAAATTTCTCGACTTGCTTCTCATCACAGCCGTATTCGTTGTCCCAGCCATAGCTGCGATCATCGGTATCCTTTCCAAGCTTCACAGTTGTCGCACAAACCGGCAACCATTCCACATCAGGTGCCGCACCCGTCTCCTTGCAAACTGGCCACAATGAGGCTTTTACCGAATCGATTAGATCCAGCGGTAACATGCGCATAATCACTGAGGAGGTTTCTAGGTGAATTCTTTCGTGCTCAACGCCCATAAGGACCAGCCATGCTGGCGATTGCTGCGTGATGGGCAGGCTGATCTGCATGGATTGAATGAAGGCACAGATCCGCGCCTTGACCTTGTCACGGTAACATTGAACTGCCTCTACCGAGGGCCAATCATAGTGTGACTCGTCCAAGTCATCCCAAGACATCTCATCCACACCAACAGCGAACATCGCCTCCAGCTCAGGGTCGAGGCGGGCTTCAGTGAACTGAGCCAAAACCATCTTGTTCATATAAAACGTAGCGGTATGCCCGAAATAAAAAATTAGCGGGTGGCGTAAATGTTCCCCCCTGACATAGAAAGCTTCATCCTTAAGCGGAGAGAACAATGATTCATACTGCTCCCAAGTAGAGACAAAATAACTTAGCAGCTGTTGCCGCTTCGCTTGTTCGTTGTTGCCAACGAGAGAGATGTAGCGAGGAGCTGGTAGATTTTCATGCGTGTTCACGTACTTGCTGGATAGGGACTGCAATTGTTTCACCTATTTTTCTAAGGATTCCCATACATTTCCTTTAGTACGCCATATTGAGCAGGTCAGACCATTCAAAATCCTATTTTATTTCTACCTCAGATCCCTACCGTTTAGAAAGAATTGCGCTCCGCGGTTTTAGCAATATTCCGCCCAGGAAAAATACAATGAAGAAGAGTGTCAGGAAGTAGACCGGAAAGCCGCGCAGAGCGTCCAAAAATATGGTTTCACGCAGTACATCCTCTGAAAATAAGCCTTCTTGCTGCGTTCGCAGCAGCGCCACATAGCCGGTGTATAAAAGGCTAGCAAAACCAAGCCCCAAGTTTAGGGCAAGCCCCTTAAAACTGAGCACA
>CAWKZI010000007.1:0-19503 GCA_963854365.1 Gammaproteobacteria bacterium | reverse complement strand
CCGTTAGCCACCACACTCAAGACCAGGTTGCCGACGCAGACCTGCTAATCGGCATGGACCTAAGCGATTTCAGCCTGCGCGACAACACCGAGCGCTATGACGAACTGTTCGCCATAGGCTATGACAGTGCCAATAAAGAGCTAGCCAAACTTGCCTGGTACCACAAGACCAACCTGTTTTTGTATCTGTGGCGCATGGCCAAGGAGCTGGCGCCGTTTAAAGTACCTGAGGTTATGAAGCGACTTAGGTTGAAGTCAGGTGCGCAATCTAAGGCTTTATTTAATGACAAGCTACGAGATGATAGTTAACTTTCGTTAGTCATAGAAAGTTCAATAAGTTCTTTGCATACTTTTCCAAGCGCAAGGCCGAGTAGCGGAGGGACTGCGTTTCCAACCTGAGTGTACTGCGGGACTTCAAATTTTCGCATTTGTCCTCCAGTGGTAACTTTCGATTTAATCTCATACCAGTCAGGAAAAGACTGTATGCGAGCCATCTCTCGCACTGTCAATGTTCTTTGCATCTCAACTGATTCATGATAGTGGCAAGCATCATCAGGAATAGACAGAGCTGCTGGAGCAGGCAGATCCGCCCGCAATGCACGTTGGGTCTGTTTCTTTGTGTAAAGGCTGCCAAGCAATCCCAACAATTGATGTTCATTTGGCTTTGTAATTTGATTACCATCTAAACCTAACACCCAATATTTATTAACTGCTTTAAGGGTACTTGAGGATATCCCTGAGGCACCCTCAGTTTTTAAATATCTCGAGATTTCTTTGCTCGATTCTTTTGGAAGTTTGTTCATAATCTGATAGAAGCGAAATCTGGATTTAACCTTACTATTGTTTGACCGGTGGTCATGGTTACGCTGTTTATCCAAACTATGACTATTAACGTTTTCAAATATATTGTTGATCCGCTCGACATATAAGCTATTTTCCCTTTTAACAGTGCGCAAGTCGTCAATAGCATCTCTGACAGTAACTAAGTCGCTATTTGCGTGTGTTTTGAGATTGGCGAAAATTTTAGAATCAAAGAATTCAGGATTCTTTTCGATATCAAAGTAAGGAAGGCAACCATATTTAGGGTCTTCACCACCTCTAACTCGATCAAATAATATTTTCGCAGGGGCAATTGCTTCAAGAAAATTCTTGTCAGTACTACTTTTAGTTACACCCGTATATATATCATCTCTCATCGCGATGAGGATAAAACGAGGGCGATTTTGGGCTCCGCCTACATACTTTGCATTTACGTGAAGGCACAGTGGAATATAACCAATTTTTGCAAATGCTTTTGCAACCTCAAACCATGCATAGTAGGGGTTTTCATTGATTTTGAAGGCTTGAAGAATACCGCTTACATTTTCTAGTAACGCTATTTTTGGCTTTATTTTCGCAACAAACTTGGCAAACTCCCAAGGTAAAATATTCCGATCATTTGAGTGATCTCTGAGGCCCGCAAGACTAAAACTTTGGCAAGGTGGCCCACCTGATACTAAATCAACACCATCACCAGAGCCTTGCCTTAAAATATCTCCTAGGGGTGACTCTGAATCATCTAAAATAGTATTAAGATCGACAATACTACCGACTAGTAAACTCCGTTCAAGCTTTTCTTTGGTTAGTTTTTGCTTTGACAAATCAGAAAAGTGATAAGAGTTTAGGCCGCTAGCAACTTGGGGGTTCTCTCGTAATCGCGCGCTTAGACTTGATCTTTCATGAGTGCTACTGACCCACAGTACTTTATCGGTATTTCTTTTCTCTTCAAAGTCGACATTCAAAAGGTTGTACGCGAACGTTTCTGATGCCATAGGGGACAGTTCATTTGCAACAAATAGCGAAAACCCAGCAGATTCTAGGCCTAATGATAGACCGCCACAGCCCGCAAAAAGTTCGATATGATTCATTCATTAACTACCTGTTTTTCATTTATTATACGATCTGCGTCCGAAGGAGTGCAGGATTTTTTAATTTAAGATTGCAATCGGAGTTAACGGCCTTCAGTGTTATGACTAACGCTTCGAGTGGTTGACTCGTTGCCATTATGACCTGTAGCTGCACATACCGAACATTTAGTTCTTGTATCTAATGGAATCCCATTTCCTCTGCAGGTGTTGGCCATAGGCCAGCAGGTTGGGCTTTGGTTAGATTTAAGCGTTATACTCACCTTACAATAGTTTAATAAACCTGTAGGACTTGATTGCCTATTTATCCAGCACGTTGAAATTATATGTCTTTATTTACCGAGTGGAATTCATTATTGCTTGAAGAATATTTTTCGCTATCTAAAACTTGTCAGGATGTTTGGATTCCGACAACTAAGCGTGAACTTGAAGGGATTGGTGCTCACAAAGGTGGAGCAGCTGGATTGATCGAAGCTGTTAAGCAAGGACCGTCGTGGTTTCATGGGCATGGCCATATTGCGGATAAAGCGCATAATCTTGCTATGCAACGATTGGCGCCCAGTAACCGGACTAATGGTTATCGCGAACCTGGTGATGATCTAGAAGTGTACCAAGACGCAAATGCACCGACATATTTACCATATATTGCGTTGTGGGTTCTTGCCCACTCTGAGGCGAAGTCCGGTTTCTATGCAAAAGTAAGTGAATTGGTTTGCGACGAATTTCCAAGCAATACAAGGGATCAAATGGAATATGTTTGGAAAGACTTACAATATTGGTCATCATTTGAGGCAAAAGAAAAATTTGGAAGGTTCAAACTAAATGTGCTCGGTAAGCATAGGTTTGTGGGGATGGCATATGCTCAAGCAATGGTTACTCATAAGGATAGCGATGGCATAAGTAGGCTGTTTGGTAGCTGCAGGTTACACCCCGGGCAAAGTTTGAATGCTGCCCATTTCGCACAATTACTCGAGCACGGCCAACATTCAAACTACTTAAGCCGAGGCCTTAAGGTTGCCATGGGAAATCCCGATTATAGGGATCATTTAGAGCAATTGCTAAGTGCTTATCTTGAGTTCTGGGATGGGCGCGTGCCAAAAAGTAAAAATACGGTTAGTGACGCCGCAGGTAGACAATTAGAGCATCAGCAAGTAGAGAGCGATGAGCTATCTGTCGTCCTGCAGATGAAAGCATATGGAGACGTTGATTGTTGGGAAATCGGCTGGCGTCTTCCGGCGACCGCAACGGGTTTAAGCTATGCAATTAAAGTGGGTGATGGTGAGGAGGCAAAGGCTAAGCTGGAGCTGGCAGGGACCCACATCCACTGTGTATCTTCTGTAAATCAAAATGACGCTAGACGTGTACTAAACCAGTCAGCATTTGAATCAGTAGAGGCAACTTTTCTCTTCATGGGAAGTGATGATACACGCGGGCAGAAAAAAATTCACTTAGGACAAGATAAGGTTCGAATCTTGGCATGGGATAGACCTGACCCCGCATTAAGCGACGCGCTTCTTGAGCGTGAAATGCCAGTAGCTGGTCCCGCTTACCTTTTATACTCCCGCAATGAATATTCAAATTTGGGACCGTATTTAACAAACGAAGAGATAGCACATGAGGCATTAGATATAGCTGGGCTGCCAGACCAATGGGGCCTTATTTGTATCAATAACACAGAGGGCCTTACTGCTGAGCAGCGAGCTGTGATAGTTGATGAAGAGCCGGCAGCTCTAGCGAAGGCGCGCATCAGGTTCGTTGGCGGGAAGCCGATAATTGGAGCGGGCAGTAAGAAATATACCTATTACGATTTACCCATTATTGAGTTGGAAGCTCCTGTCAGAGCTGAGTTGTCATGTATTGGACTAACTTTTGAAGAGCTGGACAATGTTGATGATGCTTGCGTAAAGCGTTTTAAGTTTTGCCTGAATGATGGAAGTGGCTCCGTCTTTAAGATTAAAGCGAAACTCGACAATGAAGAGCTGTGCACAGCTGGTTTACAGGTGCTCACTGTCGGAGGATTAGGCGCAGCAACACGGGACCATTTTTCCTTAGATAAATTTGGGCGAGCTTTAGCAGATGCTAGCGGTCTAAAGGGTGCCATTATAGGTGAAACACAAGCCAACGATATAAATATTGATTACTTTCAAGTAGATGAAAAAACTCTAGTTGTTTCAACTGGTATAGATATCAGGGAGTGCATGAAATCAAATGTTCCAGCGCTATTTTTGGACTCAATGGCGGCAAGCAATAATGGCTCTATGAGCTATGGAGTTGCACGCGATCAGATCAGGCGCCTTGGAAGCAACATAGGTATTGATGATATTGAACCAGCTCTTTTAATACGTGAACTGAGGCGCAGAGGACATGTTGAGATAGAAACTAATGTGAAAGGGCATATGGTACGCATATGCGCTGTGCTGCCAACAATATATAGCCTACCTATGAAGGATCGTGAGCAACGTCAGCTATATGGCGTTTGTGGAAGTCTAATGCTGCAACACTGGAACGAGCTTTCATCAATCGTAGGTTGCGAAGTATATATTGAGAAGACCACGCCAGATAATTTACCTGCTGTTCGTATCGCCCCATTTACGCAGCTATCGATAAGCGCACTAGCAAAGTCCGCTAATTTTCAAGTAGTAGATTTACCCATTCAGAACTTATTTCAATGGGTAGGTTCTATTCAGGAAAGAAAGGAAAATCTATCTTGGTATCAAGAACAAGGTTTTAGGCCTAATTACTTGAAGAGGTTAAGCCCAAAAAGAGTTTTATTTAGGGATGCAGAAAATATTATGGTTAACTCAGAATTAAAATATGAATTATTTAAGTACGAAGATCAGCAAATACAGGGCCTAAATGTATACAAGTTAGGAGGGAATCTTGGTGAAGGACATTCAAAATATAGTTTTATTCAGGATTCAAGGTGGGGAGTGTGGATGGCTATAGAGGCCTTCGCTAAATATGTTAAGACGGAATACTGCATTGCAGATGCCAGTCCTTGGCCTTTCCATTACGATAGCATAACTGGTTGTTTGTGGTTGCCTGCACGAATGGAGCCACCTTTCGTCATAGAGAGATTATTAGCACTTTGTGCCGGCGAAAGTCCAATTATCGTGCAAGTTACAGGCGAGGTAAATGGTGAATCAATTTTGCTCGCAGAGAAAGACCAACAAATAATTGGTAGGGTAAGTAGCGTGTACAGTGAAATGGCAAATGGCAAATGGCTTTGTTATCGCTGGGTACCAAGAGTTATAGCAAACAAAGTCGCAAACTTACTTAGCGGGGAACTCCAAGAATTGCGATGATACTCAATAGCGTAAAATTAGAGAGATAGACATGCCTATTAGCTTAGATAAAGATCCCATTGGTGCTTGGAAAAACCTGCAAGGCCATTTGAAAAAGTATGTAAAGTCGGCTTTTGGAACAAACTCTAAATCATTTGAGGAAGAACGGCAGCGCTTGTTAGATACCCCTGGGGTATTTTTTCAGGAGGCATTCCTAGAAGTATTACCCACATATGTTGCGGGTAAAAAACTGGAAGAGCTAGACACGCAAGATCTACCGGTCATGTCGCAAGACGTCATAGATGCCTTTTGTAAAGTAGCCGGAGCATCCCTTATTCCGGCCGATGTAAATATGTACAAACATCAAGAGGACATGCTAAAAAAGGCCATGGCCGAGGATCGAAAGCACTGTGTGGTTGTGACGGGTACGGGATCGGGTAAGACGGAAGCCTTTCTTCTCCCGGTGCTGGCATCAATTATTAATGAGGCGAAAGGAAAATGGAAAGCCCCAGTTACTCCAAATGGAAAATGGCCTAAGAAAGCTTTATGGAATAGCAGCCGAAAAGATATTCGAAAGGAGGCCCGGACTCCTGCAGTCCGAGCCTTATTGTTGTACCCAATGAACGCGTTAGTCGAAGACCAGATCTCGAGACTCAGGGCTGCTCTTGATTCCGATGAAGCACACAAGGCGATGGATGAAGCATTGGAAGGTAATCGGATCCGGTTTGGTAGATATAACGGATCCACTCCTGTTTCGGGTCACCCATCAAAGTACAACATAGATAAAAACAAATGGGAGAGCTCTCCTAGACGGGCTGGGCTGCATAAAAAAATACAGCAAGCGAGACGGGAGCACGATGACTACAAAATTCAATTAGGTGCCGCTCGTAGTGAATTGGACTTAGCCGGACGATCGCTTGACGACATCCGTATAAATAGTGCCAAAGAGAAATTAAGTACACTCTTGGACCAAGGTGCTTTCATCCCAAGTATGGAAGTTGATGCATGCGAAATGTTCCATCGGTGGGAGATGCAGGTAACACCTCCCGATTTACTGATCACCAACGTAAGCATGCTGTCGATAATGCTGATGCGTCATGAGGATCCATCTTCTCCTGAAGACCGTGCTGATTCTCAGGTTTTTGAGGCTACAAAGAGGTGGTTGGAAGAAGACCGGGAAAACCATGTTTTTCAGCTTGTAGTTGATGAGTTGCATATATACCGAGGCGCTTCAGGCACGGAAGTCGCGTACTTACTGCGCTTACTTATGGATCGACTTGGACTATCACCAGATAGCAACCAACTTCAAATCTTGGCTTCTAGCGCCTCGTTGGACGGTGAAGAAAAGTCATACGAATTTCTGGGGGGGATGTTTGGTTTAACGTCTGTCGAGGCTAAATCGCGATTCCATATTGAGGCTGGCGAATCCATCTACCCCATCGAGGAGAGGATATGCGAGCTTCCTGAAAAAGTTTCCAAAGTCTGCGAGCAACTGGGGCATAAGCTAGAGTCTGCGAATAAACCAGATATATATGTCGATGACCTATTAGATGACGTTGTTAATACACAGAATATGGCGGCGCTAGTTTCCGGATTTTTTGATAGTCCGAGTAATCGGTACACCTCTATGCCATTGGCAAAATTGTCGGCCAAATGGTTCCCTCATTTACTAGTGCAGAATCAAGAGGTAGCGGCGAGAGGTTTATTGTTCTTACTTGGCCGTGCAACTGCTCAGCAAAATGATAAGAAAGGGTTCTACGAAGAGGTACTACCTAGGCTGCGTTTTCACTGGATGACCAAGAATATTGATGGCCTATGGGCCACAGCCGCTTTAGAGCCAGCAGATGACAAGCGCACGGTGGGAGAGTTGCTGCCCGAACCAAGAATGGCTTATAAGGGCAAGCGAGTACTGGAGGTACTTTACTGTGAGTGCTGTGGTACTCAACTACTGGCTGGTTACAAGATGCCAGCTGGAGGGACCCAATTAAATCCAAGATATGAGCTAGCACCGTTGCCTTCTGCGATAGAGGGCATGCCGGAGGCAGCGCATCAGGGTAGGGTAGATGCACAGCCATATTCAGAACTAGGAATTATATTCCTAGTACCAGATGACTACGAACACGCTGGAGATTTTGGCTGGAGTCAAGGTTCAGTTGAGCGAAAAGACCGCACAGGCAACGTTGGGTCGGTAGGTAATTTTTGCGATAGAGCGGATGCCTCTTGGGTCAGTTCATCAATCGATCCCAAGACAGGAATCGTTGAGGTGGGGACTGCTAAAAAGGGGCAAATAAAATGTCTATGGTTCAAAGCAGATTATCTAACTTTCGATGATAATTTTGTATTACCGGCAATGCCTCAAATGTGCCCGTCGTGCGAAATTAATTATTCAGATAGGAAAGGAGGTAAGCCGTCGCCCATAAGGGCTTTTGCAACTGGTTTGGATCAGATGGCATTACTGCTTACAAAGCATCTTATGGGCGTCTTGCCCAATGCCCCTAGCAGCCCTAGAAAGCTAGTCGCTTTTTCGGATAGCCGGCAAGCAGCAGCTAGGTTGGCTAATGGCGTGGAGTTTGGGCAGTGGGAAAGCCTTTTGCAGTACTTCATCCTGCAAGAGATCCGTAATAGAGCTTCTGGGACTGTAGAAGCGATTAAAAGAGATATCTTAGAAAAAGTTAAACAGAATAATGATGATGGCGTAGACGCTATTCTTGGAGAAGAAAGAGATAGTGAGACGAGTGAAGAGCTAAAAACGTTTGCTACAAATGCGGAGATAGTAATTCGAAGGCCTGGGCGAGCTACTTCAGACGCGATATCTCATGTTGAGCGCATCGAAAATTACACGTCTGGTTATGTCCGGTTAGATGATTTTTTGCACCCACTAAATGAACAATGTGAGAGCCTATCAGCGATATGGGGAAAAATGCTTGGTATTGGAGTAAATCCAGCCGGCCCAGGTGTAGATGTTAAATACAACAATAGGCATGAGTTTGGTTGGGCTGAGCTAATAGATTTTGAGGATGAAGAGCCATCCTTACGAAATAACCTTACAACGGCACAAAGGGATTTTTTAATCCATGACATGGATGCCAAATTGAGAAGGCAGTCCTGGAAGGCCATTTCTGGTCGCTTGCTATACAACTTAGAAGCGAAAGGATTTGGTTATCTTGCGCTTTCATCTGGCTTTGGTTTGTCTGGGCCGATGGGGATGACGGGGAATATTTTTAGAGGTATCTGCGAAAGCTTTCTGCGTATTCTCGCAGAGGAATATTTCACTGATCCAGCTCAATACAACGTTACGAGGGATGAATGGCAATCTCACCAGCCCGATAATGCATCGAAGATGATCGTGCAAAAGCGTGCTAAAAGATATTTGGAGGAGTGCTCTGAAATTCACAATGTACCTTATCAAATACTTAGAGAAGCGGTCCGTGATGCATTAAAGAACGAAGGGCATTCTTGGGGTGTTGTGAAGCTAGATAGGCTTTGGGTAAATAAGGTAACCGCGGATGACAAGCCGTGGATTTGTGGGAATTGCGCGCAAATCCACTGGCAGACATCAGGGGGTGTGTGCTCAAAGTGCTACGCCCGACTTACGGCACACCCGAATGGTGAAAAGACAGCGACTGAAATCGAAAATGAGCATTACTACGCCTCTCTTTCATTAACTCCGGATGCAGCATTTCGAATCCATGCTGAAGAGTTGACGGGACAAACAGATAACCAAGCCCAAAGGCAGCGGCATTTCCGGGATATCTTTTTTTCTGAGGAAAAACTAGACGATGTCGTAGCACGAAAGGTGATGCCTCACATAGACAGTATAGATATGCTTTCTGTCACTACAACCATGGAAGTGGGGGTTGATATCGGTGCATTACTATCAGTGTTCCAATCCAATATGCCTCCGGAGCGTTTCAATTATCAACAGCGATCTGGTCGTGCCGGCAGGAAGAAGCAGGCGTTTTCGGCAGCATTGACGTATTGCCGCGGTCAAACCCATGACCGCATACATTTTGAGCACCCAGAGGATATGACAAGCGGTATTCCACCACAGCCCAATGTTTCTGTCACTGAAGATCAAAAAATATTGGCGGAGCGGCTATTTAATAAGGAAGTTCTTCGCCGCGCTTTTCGAGCTACTGGCTTAACCTGGAATGATTCTAGTATGCCTCCTGACACCCATGGTGAGATGGGTATAGTTCAGGATTTCTCTAGTAATAAGGGTGGTAGGCGCGATGCTATAGCTACATGGCTGGGAAACAATGCCGGAGAAATTCAAATGATTGCCGCGGTCGTTACTAGAGGGACAGGAATTGAGGCCGATAGCCTGTTATCGCCAGACTCTAGCTTGCTAGAGCGATTAGATCGCATTGTAAAAGTAGAAGACGATCAAGAGCGTGGATTGGCTAATACTTTGGCTGATGCTGGCGTGTTACCCATGTATGGCATGCCCACGATGGTCAGAAGCTTGTATTTTTCATTACCATCTGGTGATGGATGGTTCCGAGAGGCAAAAACTCTGGATCGATCGATAGAGCAAGCCATAACCGATTACGCACCCGGTTCTAAGCGCGTTTGGGATAAACGGCTTTTAACACCCATTGGCCTTGTTGGACCTATTCGGCATAAATACAAAAATAATTGGATCTCAAGCATAGGCCCTGTTGGTGAAACCACGTGGCAAATTTTTTGCCGTGATTGCAGGAATCTGAGTGTAGAGCGAATCTCAGTGGAAGATGCAATAAATAAGGCAGCATTGGTACGATGCCCAAATTGCGAAGAAGATAACGTACGTGCCTATCTGGCCGTTGCTCCTAACGGTTTTATGACAGATTTTAATCTTGACAAACCTACCGATTCTAATCAACTAGGGGATGGGGCGGGAACTGTATCTTTAGTTGCTTCTCCAGCGATAAAGGGTGTGAAGCCAATAGACAAAGGTAGAGCATGGTTAGCACTATCGCCGCAGCAGAAGGTCTACCGGATTACCCAAAATCAAAAAGGTGCTCCTTTTTCTTTTCAACTAAAGAATAAGCATACGTCTCCGCAAAATCAGTGGCTTGATGGAGATATGTGGATTGCGGATGAAGATGGCGAAATAAAGGCAGCGCTTACAGCACCCAAAACAACAGACCTTTTTAGTATCAGAGTCCTCGATAGTGATGGTCTCGGTTTTTATGATAAACACAGAGAGGTGGGTTCTAGGAAGGCAGTATGGTATTCGGCAGCCACCATCCTTCAGCGTGCTATTGCTTTGGAGCTAGACGTAGACTCGCTTGACATAGAAATCGCCTCTGTCCATCAGTATAAAGGAGAAAATGATATCGGAGCTGAGCTATATTTGGCTGATGAACATCCTAATGGTGCAGGCCTTGTGTATTGGGCTCATAAAAACTGGCCAGCCTTATTGGATGGTTGTCTGGATCCCGATTCAGCGGGGAAATTCTCTAAGTTGGGTCGGTATATCAGAGACGAATGTAGCCGTGCACAAAAGGAAAACCAGCACTGGAGAGGCCCCGATTTACTATTGAAAGGCTTCCGGAATAGACACTTACATGCCTTATTAGATTGGCGTCTAGGTCTGGAATTACTCTCTGTAATGCGTGATCCGAGCTACATTCCGGGCGTGTCACCTTCATTTGAAACTTGGAGATTCGAACTTAAAAGTTGGGGTGATGAAGCTAAAGAGATTGCTGCAAACTATTGTTCTGCGTTTGGAGAGGGTGAATATCAACCAGTCACCGATGGTGCTTATTTACACGGGTGGCAGGATGGTGACATTCTGGACGTGGTTGCCCATCCTTTGTGGGAATTTGATTCGCTTATGCGGGACGTTGTATCTCAGTCCATAGTCACATTTGCAAGAAGCCAATCTAATGTGAATTATGTGCGATTGCTTGATTCATTCAATCTATCTCGGAGGATGTCATGGGTGAGAAATAACCCAGAATTTTTCCTTAAGCATGACTTAAGCTATTTAGGTTCTAGTCACAGTGATGGCTTAAGCTCTTCTGGTTCTAGCTCTAGTAATGACTTAAACCAATTAATATCTGAGTCAGAGATAGGGAAATTCTTTGAGTATGACGGGGATGTTTGGGAAAGGGTATTGGAGCAAGATGCTTGGTCTATTGCGAAAGGCTATTACATCTTGAGGCAAGATAGATATGAGCCTTTTGCCGCTCGAATTAGCTCCATGCCTGGTGCGGGGCAGATGATAAGGCCGAAAAACAAACCAAGCTTAAAAAAGGAACATTGGCTTGGTCTAAAGGTATTGGCGCACCGTCAATAAATAATTTATGGAGCTAAAGTTATGCCACGAGTAATTGGACCTGTCCCATCAGATAGATGGGAAAGAGAAGTTCGGCGCCAATTGTTGAAGCAGTTGCCTGAGAATTGGGTTGTGATATGCAATGTGTCCTGGGCGTTAAAAGATGACTATGGTTCTGTCCGCGATGGCCAAGCTGATTTTGTAGTATTAGCACCAGAACTGGGGTTGGCTGTTGTAGAGGTCAAAGGATCAAAATTGGTGCGAGTGGATGAAGACGGAATTTGGTACAGGAGCGTTTTTGATTCTAGGGGCAAGAAGGTTACAGAAAACGTGGTGAACCCTCCACCTCCTGAGCAGGCCTGCGGGAATCTTCACACTCTTGCTCAGGTTGTTAAGGAGGAGTTGGGACTGCGTGATTTCCCCGGGTTGCATGCATGGCTTGTGGTTTACCCTAATGGTGCAGTTGAAGGTAAAGCTGATACTTATGACGACTCAACCATCGTAGCCAAAAACCGTCTGCACCAAATAGGTGGCGCAATTCGGACTGCATTATTGGCCAAAGGGGCTGAAAGCACAGGGAAAAAATTTAGACAGGATTTTGTTGATAGGGCAGCCGAGATTTTGACAAATCAACGCTTTCGTGTAGTTGCTGCTGATACAGAGTTGGATGTAGACGAAGACGAAAAAAATATTGATGAACTTACCCGCCAACAGTTTGCTGCATTGCGGGGCGCATTCGAGTTGCCGCGTGTTGCGATTATTGGGCCGGCGGGTTCGGGGAAAACCTTGCTCGCTATTTGGAAGCTATCGGCCTTGCTAGAAGAAGGCAAGAAAGCGATATTTGTCTGTTTTAACAAACCACTGGCCGAGCATCTAAGGGTCGCGCATCCCGATATGGCGAGTGCTGTTGTTAGCGTGGATTCGCTTTTCTGGGGACTTGTCGATGATAAGACAGGGAGATCTGGAAAAGACTTTTATCCTAGAGTCCTACCTGCAAGGGTAGAAGAGGCTGTCTATTCACTGAAGGATGATAATAAATATGATGCCATCATTGTTGACGAGGGGCAGGATTTTGGTGATGAAAGAATTGTCGCTCTGTTCCAGCTACTTAAAGATAGCGACAATTCGCATTGGCTTTACTTTGCAGACAGTAAGCAGGATTTGTATGGTCGGGGTACCGATGAGACCTTAGGCGCTGAAGTTACCTTTCGCCTTTACCACAATTGCAGGAATACCGAACGAGTGAATGCTGCTACCAATAAAATTTGCATTGGTGAGGTAAAGCCTATGCCAGGAGTACCTAGCGGTGAAATACCTCAAGTTAGTATTTGTAAGGTTGATCACATGGCGCAAAAGGCGTGGTCGCTAGTGCATGAATTGGGTGCGGATGGCGGTGCAGTGATCCTTTCCCCGTTCAAATTGAGAAACTCATGTATGGATAGTGTTAAAAAGGCTTACGGGCTTGATCTAACTGAAGATATTAGCAAGCTTGGCCAGCCGGGTTTTGTATATTTCTCGACTATAAAGTCATTCAAGGGTTTAGAGGCTCGTCATATAGTCTTGGTGCATGCTGACAAGCCTGGAGTTAATCCGGCATTGGAGGCAGAAGATTTGTACGTAGCGTTCACACGAGCAACGGCCAGACTGGATGTTGTCACAGATAACCCAGAAGCTGAATCTTGGTTCACTGGCTCGCTTCAGTCATTACGGTAAACTTTGCTGTAAGGAACCTTATGGGGTTGGAGAAAAATCGATACTTGACGGTTCGTTTTTCAGATCGATATAAAGTGTTCCTGCTGCTAATTTTGGATCTGCAGGGCGGACTGGGCTCAGAATGATGAAGATGCTGCAAGTATATAATGTATCCAGGCGGCAGGAATCTGAGAAATAGGGGACAGATTATTTAAGATGGTTTAGGAGGGGCTATAACTGTTATAGCAGTTATAAATCTCTGAAAAGATTTTAGGACTTTGGTGCTGATGATTATCAAATGCCACCAACATTTAATGTAAGCTTTTATTGTTATGGTAGACATAAACTACAACGAGTAATTTTTGAAATATCCCAAGCGTACGCAGTTATCTTTATGTGCAATAGCTAGCGTCTTTATTCTACAACGTTAGAAAAGACTGACTCCTGCGGTAAATGAGGTCAAACTGAAACTGGTAGGTTGGGGAAAAGTCCTCAAAATAATGAAGCATAGCGGAAGGGAAATATGGATAATCAAAAATCCGAATTGCCAGCCAAGACACCAGAGGGCTGGGTAAGATATGGCCTCCAAAACGAGTTTCCTGATCACTCTATTGGCGACCCAATAGAGGGGACATATGGCCAGGTTTGGATTCTAAGTTTAGGTGATCGCGCCGACCTCGCAGTCAAAACAGTCATGATGCCCGAAAGAAAAGAAACTACCAAAGACGAACTAGAAATCTTTGAACGCGAGTTGACGATCTCTCTGATGCTACCTCGCCACTTTAATGTGGTCCCAATATTTGGATTTGTAACCCACCCACATTTGTTCTATCCGAATGAGGATGGGGCAGCCGTTTTTGTATCGGCACTTAAAATGGGTGCAATGCATGGCTGCCTCGACGACTGGGTAAGCGACCCGCATGCGGCGACATTAGAAAATAGACTGATTGCGGCAGCGCAAGCTGCCACCGGGTTGCAGCATCTTTATATGAGCGGCTTTGAGGGGCATGGTGATATTAAACCGAGTAACTTACTTTATGCTGATATGCGGGATAAGCATCCGGCGATTCGGGAACGCGATTCAAATGACTCATTATTTCCAAGCAACAGATACCCCTACAAAGTTGTTGTGGCTGATCTAGGTTGGGCAGACGCTTGGGTTGACCTTGGACATATTAAGGGCTTTAAAAAGAAGGTCCTGCCCTCTTATTGTGCGCCAGAGCGGGAAATGGAAGAAGCCACCGTCGTACCACAGAAAAGTGATATTTTTTCTATGGGAATCCTTCTAGCTTCTCTGCTTCTTAATAGGCATCCAGCACGTGATTTTAAGAAATATGAGAGATCTACAGGCAAGAGGCGCAGATGTATCGAAAACTCTGACTGGGATTTGTCTGGAATTGAGTCAGTGCGTATCAGTAAGCTTGTTTCCGAATGCTTGAGTCTATCACCTAAGGATAGACCTTCCGTTGATTATTTTATCGACGAAATATGTAGCGAATTAGAGGACTGTCACGGCGTCGAGTCACTGAAGGAGTGCTTAGCGATACAAAATGATGTTTACGCTAGCAGTCGTTCTGAGCATGTCGCCTGGGCGAGTCGCTTTACTAATAGAACGAGTGATAAGGAAAGCACCAGAAGCCTAAAAATGCTACAGGTATCACTAGCTAAAATTAATGTGACGGATTTTGATTCTTTGAAAGATTGGTCTGCGCTAGCTAGTGCTACATTAGGTATCATTGCTGATGAAAGTGATAGTTTTTCAGTTGGGTTAAGGGCCTCTGCTAGAGGCTATCTCAATTCTATTTTAGCGCACATGAATAAAGATGATCTCGAAACAAGTGTATCTAGCGACAAAAATATGGCTTTTTATCAAAAATTTGAAATATTCTCAAGGCAGGTTGATTCTATCTTGGACATACTGCAATCGAGCTATGAGGAGCAGTTGGCGAATGAGAATGCTGGCCCACTTTTGTTGGCTGCCTCAGCCTTTAGTTACGCCGGAGATTTTAAAGACTCGGACATGAAAATGACTCGCTATTATCTCGATAAGTCCCTCGAACATGACCCCGGTCAGGCCGTTCTTTATTACTTTGACGTCTTTTGGGATGTCGAGGCAGAAGAGATGTCAATGCTCCGACCAAATCGAGATGTCGAGCCATACACGACTGAAGTCCGACTATCTAAATTAAAAAAGGCAATATCGCTTGCTCCCAAATGGAAAGAACCACGTCAGTTGCTGGATAGTTTAGATAGTAGCTACCATGATAATTAAACTAAATGGAGATACTAAAAGAGACGGCGGATGCATATGGTACGCACTTATTCCTTAACGATTCCTTGATTGCACGTCGTGATTCAGAAGGTCAAGTCTATGCTATCAGGAATGGTATGAATGCAGAAGCCGAGGCTATCTTGAGAGGCTCAGGTAAGTTAGGGCAATATTAATAAATGATAAATTTTAAAGAGATATTTGAGTCTGTAGATTTTGAAATACCCACAGTTCCTGATTTTGAGTTCAGTGATACAAAAGATATTTATTTTAAAACCCCTGAAGATGATTACTTGACACTGATAAAACTAAATAAAATTAACTCTTTGTTATTCATTACAAATGGAGATGGAGATAGAGTTGAAAGAAGAGAGTTCGACATTACTCTAGAAATTAAAAATGGGGTAGTAAATGGCAGAGTAATACATTGGCCAGAATGGATCGATTATGCTGAATATGAACAAGGAGTCGTGCACGGTTACTCGGAATCTGCTTTCCAAAATATCTTAGATGAGAGGGGTTTTTATAAAAATGGCAAAAAAAATGGTTGGTGGGAATCTGGAGATCCTTGTGTATCTTATGATGACAATGGAGAAGGTTTTCATACTTTAGATAACTATCGGCCTGGATCCTACGCACAATACATTGATGGGGTGCAATTAAATTCTTATATGTCACTTGATTCTGAGTTTGAATACAAACTTATGGC
Source organism: Gammaproteobacteria bacterium (assembly GCA_963854365.1). Taxonomy (GTDB): domain Bacteria; phylum Pseudomonadota; class Gammaproteobacteria; order Pseudomonadales; family Pseudohongiellaceae; genus UBA9145. The sequence continues at coordinate 3,381 of CAWKZI010000007.1, read as the reverse complement.
AGAAGGGGAATATGGACCATTCACACGAATCTATAAAGAGTTTAAGCACCATCCTGAAACTTTTGATTGGATCAAACAACAACTTATTAATCTAGTTAAAGAGAAAGTTGAAACAGGAGAGGTTTATAGAGGAGATAATGGCTCTTATTTTTCTTATGAAACCTACCTTTCATTGACAAATTTACCGAAGTTAAAAACTCCAAGATCCCAAACAAAAGAACTATATGATCATTGTGCTAGATCTATTGATTACGACGCAATATATAACCAATACCAAAAAATATTGAAAAATAAAAACCTCAAAAAAGAGAATTTTACTAATGATATGGTAAAGATAATCAATGACCAAGAAACCTGAAACAGTTATTGAAAAAGACCTTAGAACTAAACTTATCGAGGAGGGAAAGTTAGATCATGAGGCAATTAAAAAGTTCCTTACCCTGCATAGAGAAATCCAAAGATGTTATGCATTTGCAGAAGCAGCAATTCCAACTGATATATTTAAACCTCACTCTTCTAAAATAACTGAGTGGTCAGATGCTTATGGCTATTTTGTTACTAGCTGTGCTGCGTGTCATAAATTAGCAAAAGATGAAGTTCTCTATGAGTTGTGGGATTGGTTTAGCGACTATTTTAGAAAGACCGGCGTGGACTTGACTGAGAGTGTACTCTTTGATTTGGATTATGACCAGGGCTCATATGAATTCCTAACCTCATATACGTGCGCTGAAAAATTCCTAGAGCTGCCGCTAGAATACGTTTGTAAAGCTTTCCATATAGCTGAAGAAGAGGCTATTTTAAATGCTTGGGACGATTCATTGGACGATTCATTATCAGAGTTTTTTGGTCTTTTTGACCATTTTTTTCACGACCAATTCGGCATATCAATCGACTATACCCGCATCAGAAGATGGTATAAAAAAAATGTTTTAAAATTAATAGGACCTTTTGAGCGAGTAGATAAAGAGTTTGGCACTGTTACCAAAGGCACATACAAAAATGGTGAATATGATGGTCCTCTTACACAATATCTAAGAAATGGCGACCTCTATCAAGTAATAAATTATAAAAATGGTGTTGAGCATGGTATTTGTGAGTTGTTTCATGACAATAACGTAGTACGCGTCAGGTATAACTATATCGATGGTGATATAGAAATAGGTTCGCATTTGTATTTTGATCAAAATGGAGAGCCTTTAAATGTAAAAGGACTTTACCGCAATGGCAAGATGCATGGTGTTCATGAGTATTACGATGATGAGGGTGAGTTACAGTATAGAAAAATCTATAAAAACGGCAAGCAAGAGGGACTATGGATTCACCGAAGTATTTTAACGCCAGGAATACTAAGTAAGGAGAACATGCAAAATGGATTAAGGAATGGGCTATCAGAAGAGTTCAATGCACACGGCCTGTTAGTGAGGGCTGAGCACTTTAAGGATGGAAAACGCCATGGTACTTGTAAGGTATTTAACGAAAATACTCAACTGATATCCAAAGTGAACTACAAGGAAGGTAAGCTAGATGGACTTAGCTTGATTTACCATCCAAACAATCAAACCCGAAAGAAAATTACATATAAGAATGGTATATTTGTAAAAGAATCTGAATATGATGACAGTGGTAAATTACTGCCATGGGACCCCGGTGGGATACCTTTTTAAGACACACACTTCGCTACATTATTGGCGAACTAGTGCCCCATCCACATAATATGTTCTTTATCATCTATCCGTACGGTGACATTTAAAAGACGCCCATCTTTTCGATAATTAAGCCTAGGCTGGTTAGTAACAATGCCTCCCCAAACGTAATACCTTGATTTTAATATTTTAGTCCCTTCCCAGAATTCATGGACAAAGCCACAGTAAACCTCCGGGCAGTTACCCCAATCATACCTTGGTCGGGCGGCAGTACCGCAGCTTGTGACGGTATGTAGTCTATTAGTCCTCCATTCAGATGTAACTCCATCGTACCAACGATGAAGAGTTAGATATAAATGGTTACGGTTTACGTCGGATATCCATTCACTCTCTCGGTCTACTGCGAATCTTTTATTGTTAACTTCATTTGGCGCATTAGTTAACTCGTCAATATGGATTTTTTCATACACTACTTCTTTGGATGTCCCCGTAACTCTTTTTTTAGGCATTGTTAGAAGATGATTCTCTATAAAAGGCTCTAGCAGTGGATGGGCATAAAAATCGACGAGCTCGCCTTTGTAATTATAGGTTTCCTTTATGAGATGATTTACGTTTCTTCTGTTCTCTGGTGTTACCCAAGCCTCCAGTGCATGGCTCGAGATTGTTCTCACAAGCCCTCCCTCTTCGATACGTACTTTATGGTTGATAACATCTTGATAACCATAAAGAGAGCCATATTCGGCGAAAATGCCTCCCGAGCAGCTAACCAATGTACCCCTATTGAAAGCGAGGTTGTCTAAAAACCCCCAAGAGCCAAATGACGACTCTCTAAGAGAGCCTCCGCAACGACATAAGTGGAAATCAGCTGCAAACTCGAGAATAGATTGAGTACCCATGGAATTTTGATAAGTTTTTTGTTTGTTTCTTACGTCTTCTTCGCCGAAATCGAAAGATAGTTGTCTGTAATCATCACCATCCACTTCATGGGGCGTTTTATCGGCATCTATTTCATCGCCATACTCGTCAATCTCTTCACCACATTCTTCGCACCATCCCCTGCGACTTTGGACTTCAAAGCCTGAATCGTAGAACGACATTTCATTATTTTTTTTAGGCATAGCATCATTATTCATCTTTTCAAATCAATAACAACAAGAACTAAACGAATCCATCATAACCTGTCATAACTGCGCCACAATAGATCATAAGCCCGCCATTCTCGTGCCACACTCATCTGTTCTTATAGCTCCTCGTTAGACCCCATAAATTAATCTCAATGGAGAGATAATATGAAAGTTTTAATTAAAGCATTACCTTTTGTTCTTATCGCTGGAATGACCCATCAAGTAAGACAGGCTGAAACCAAACAAGCGGAGGATTCGCAAAGCCCAAAGCAAGCAATTGCCGTTATGTCTTCAGGCATCATCGGCGGATTACTTGGGGGTCCAATTGGTTTTTTCGTTGCCGCCGTTGGCGCAGACTTACTCGTAGACAACGAATCAAGCATCGCAAGAGAGACAATAGCCGACGAGAATATAAAGAGGCTTGTGACTATTGAGCCGCTTGTTGCGTCAAGTGTTGATCTGGTTCAAGCATTACCCGTGCAGCCTCTTAACAAGACAACAACCTTAAACACAGAGAATGCCAGCGATGAAGTGGCTAAGGTAGATAAACAAAAAAGCCTCTCACTGAAGGGGCTTTTTTGTTTATAGCTGTTTAATCGCTTTATTCTGCGGGC
>CAWKZI010000006.1:0-19711 GCA_963854365.1 Gammaproteobacteria bacterium | reverse complement strand
ATCCCTGATATATGGCCGAGTTCATCCGCGTTGCACAAGCCGCTTCCAACTCCTGACCTAATGGAGCGGCACCGCTGCTAATTAGTCGCACACTCGAAATATCGTAGTTATCAACCATTGGCTGTTTGGCTAAAGCAAGTACTAAAGGAGGGACAACATTGAGGCAGGTGGCCTTGTAATCTTGAATTATTTGCAGATATTGCTCAAGATCAAATTTCGGCATAGTCACCAAGGTGGCCCCTCGATAGATAGAAAGGTTTAGAATCAACACCATGCCGTAAATATGAAAGAAAGGCAGAACACCGATAAGACAGTCGTCTTCATCAATGGGGTTGGGCTCGCAAGAAATCACCATATTCGTCACCAAATTTCGATGAGTGAGCATAACTCCTTTGGAAAGGCCAGTAGTACCACTAGAGTATGGCAGAGCTACAATGTCGACTTCTGGGTTTATGAAAATGCTAGGGGCATTGCCATCATTATTCAATAGTTCGGCAAATGGTGTAACACCTTCAATGCCTTCGCAGTCGCCCAAAACAAAAACTTCTTCGATATTACATTCGGTAGCGGCTGGTAAAGCGCGGTCAAGAAATTGAGGAATGGTAACTAAATATTTTGTTGCAGAATCTCTGAATTGGTGTACCAAGTCAGCATGGGAATATATTGAATTGACCGTAGTATTTATTCCGCCGGCTTTGGCAACGCCTAGGAAAATAACAGCATACTCAGGCAGATTTGGGCAGAAGATCGCTAATACATCTCCTTTCTTAAAACTACGTTGACTAAGACCGGTAGCCAAGTGATCGATTTGGCGTTTCAATTGATTATAGCTAAGAGATCTTTGCGACAGGCCGTCGACTAATGCAACTTTGTCACCGAGTTCATCGACCCGGCCAAGTACTACTGTGGTTAAATCAGACTCAGGAATATCAATATCGGCCTGATTGGATTTAAATATCACTTTTGCTTCCCCTTCTAAAACTATGCTCGCGAATCATCATTTCGATGAGGTTCAGTGCACAGTGCCACCCATTATTGAATAATTTATGATTCATCCAGTAGATAAATCCTGCCATCGATACGAAAAATTCGTTCAACGTGTATATTCTCTGTGCAGATTTAAAATCTAATGGTTGGCAACGTTAGGCGGACATGCCTCTTGCAGCGATGGGCCAAATTGCCTCCACCTGATTATTACGAATGGCGTACATGTGATCATATAAATTTACGACTGGGTCGCAATGAGAAACGATTAACTCCATTTTTTCCGCAACTTTATAAGTGCGTGAACTATTCTCTTCATAGCGAACAGTGCCAAACTCATCCGAACCAGAAGAGTAGCTAATGCCGCTCTCACCTTTAATTATTGCCCATGGTCGATTTATAGTACAAGCCTTCGCTCCAGCATCGGTGGTGCAGCGTCCAGCGTATTGATCGTTTAAAACTGTGGTGAGAATAGTTAGGGCAGGCTCAAAATCAGTGAAGTGCTCAGTATTGTCCTCGCTGCCAATATCTAAGTATTGAGCGTCCATAAATACATAACTGCCAACTTGAATATCTGTAAGTCCGCGAGTTTGGTGGTCAATATTGTAAGTGCCAGTTCCACCTCCGCTGAAAATTTCAGTGGTTAGTCCGCTAGCCTGGAATTGTTCATAGGTGTCAGTTGCAGCAACCAACCTTTCTAATGTTTGATTCTTGCGTTTTTCAAATCCTTTAACATGCTGAGAGCCACCGTCGTAGCAAAGTAATCCGCGAAGACGGAGACTGGGTAGTTGATCTATAAGCTGGGCTAACTCAAGAGCGGGTGCGCCGGCAGTGATGCCTGTTCGATGACCTCCGGGATCTACATCAACTACAACATCAGCAATTACTCCCATGGCTTGAGCGGCCTCTGATAATAGTCGGGCATTGCTTGGAGAATCTGTTGCCTGAATAAATCCCTTGCAAGATTGTTTTAGAGTCATAGCGCGGCGAATTTTAGTCGTGGTGACATTGGTAGTGGTCATCAATATTTCATCGATACCATTTTGATACATAGCTTCCGCTTCGCTAACTTTTGCGGTGCAAATTCCTATCGAACCACTATCTAATTGCTTATGAGCAATGATTGGGCACTTATGGGTCTTTGCGTGGGGACGGCTGGCTATCCCATTTTTCGAAGTAGTTGACTGCATCTTCGTGATATTACTTTCCAATGCATCCAAATCGACACATAGAGATGGTGTGTCTAGCTCCCATTTGGACACATCTTTCTGCATTGTCCCCTCGGTATACAAAGCTTGTATTTCTTTAGCGGTATAACCTTTCACTGTTGTTGGTAACCAAATTGCGGCTGCGCCAGTAGATTGAAGGAACCTTCGTCTAGTCAGAGAATTCTTGGGCATTTGCCTGCGCTCCTGTGCTAATTCGTAACAGTTTAGTTAACAACAGGATACTAGCTACAGTCTCGAAAAGTCTATGCTTAAAGGGCATTCGCTAATCTCTATGAGATTCAGCTTAATAATCCACTTTGAGCTATGCCGTCAAATACAAACTGTATCGCTAAAGCGGAGAGGAGAACACCGAAAATTCTTGTTATTACATGCATGCCTGTTACGCCAAGGAGCTTTTGGAGACTACTCGCCAGCAATAGCATTGTTAGCGTGATGAGCAATACTAGGAGTAAGGCGACTATAACGGCAATTTGTAAACTGATATCGCCTTCGGCATTCGCCATCAAAAGAATTACTGCCCCCAAAGCTCCCGGACCGGCAATTAAAGGTGTGGCAATAGGAAATACAGAGATATCGCGTTTTGATAAGGCTTCCTGTTCCTCCTCATCAGTGGTGGATGTGCCCCCAGAGTGGCGAGCGAAAACCATATCTATCCCGATTAACAACAGGAGGATTCCACCTGCCGTTCTCAAGGCTGCAAGAGAGATGCCTAAGCTGTTCAATAAGAAATCGCCAGCTAAGGCAAAAACAATAAGAATTGAGCCAGCAATAAGCACAGCACGAACTGCCATTTGTCGTCTGTGTTTGGAAGTTGTGCGTGACGTTAGAGCAGCATACATTGCCGCAACATCAAGAGGCCCGATAGTGGCAAAGAAAGTGGCAAAGGCCACTGTTGCTGTTTCAATTATAAGCTCATTCATGGTGTTTCTTCTGACGATGCGATTTTTATAATTAGCAAATAGACGGTAAAGGCTATATCCAATGTGCAAGGATAAGGTTGTAATTTTTTACTACTTAATTCATTGTATATTTCTACACTTGGGTCGCTTTTGCTACTGCTTGCCGAGCATGCAGTTTAACTGTGTCATAAAGTTGGATATCTGTATCTTGCTGGTTTATGAGTAGCGCAATTTCTGTGCAACCTAAAATTATTGCGTCCAATTGTTGTTCCCGCATTTTTTCAATAATTGATAAATAAGCACTGCGGGAAGAATCATGGGTTATGCCGAGGCAAAGTTCTTCATAGATAACCTTGTGGATTAATTCTCTGTCTTCCTGAGCGGGCACAACAACTTCTAAGTCATATTTTTCCACTAAGCGTGATTTATAGAAATCTTCTTCCATGGTGAATTTGGTTCCCAGCAAGCCAACACGCTTTACTTTATCTGCTACTAACTGATCTGCCGTCGCATCTGCTATATGGAGTAGCGGAATTGAGATAGCAGCTTCGATTTGTGGAGCCACAATGTGCATAGTGTTAGTACAGATTATCAGCAGGTCGGCGCCAGCTGATTCCACAGATTTAGCAGCGGCGCAAAGAATTTTTGCGGTTCCTTCCCAATCTCCCTGTTGTTGAAGTTTTTCGATCTCATCAAAATCTACATTAACCATGAAAATCTTGGCAGAATGTAAGCCACCCAATACTCTCTGCACACCTTGGTTGAGTTCTCGATAGTATGTAGCAGTAGATTCCCAGCTCATCCCACCAATCATCCCTATCGTTTTCATCGAATTTCCTCCGTACTTGATTTTAGACACACCACCGAATTATTTCAGCATTCGTGTTAATGTAAAACTGCGAAATAGGCTAGTTGGTTGATAATAAAATTTGCCGCAGTTTTCATGGGTTCGAAATACTTACGCTTAATTCTCAAGTAGTAGTCAGTAATACCGAGTATTGCGTTCAGGAAAGTGCTCGCCTTGCATAATTAATTAAGAAGAGTAAGGCCAGATTGAAAAAGGGAAGGTATTTTAGTCTTAAAGCTTCTGCTACACCATGATTTCTATATGGTTTCGTCCTTTTTACTGCGAATTAGAAATTCAACCGTCAATTAATTACCAATCTAGACCATGAGGGAAGACTGACTTTGTCTCCTAAATACAAATACTTGAGCAGCTTTTTTCAGACTTTTTCTATAGCCATATTGTTGTTATCTTGCGGCGGAAATGAACGTATCGAAAATATCGACTCGAATACAGAGATTCCGGATGGATTCGTCGACCTGGCTAAGATTATGCCAACAGGCCAAGCGGCAGTGCATATAGAGCTACGCTATTTCTCCAACAATAATTTTGTTGGAACAGTGATCGATGGTTATAAAACCAAGAAACTTTACCTTAGCGCAGAAGCGGCTACGCAGTTACTTAAGGTGCAAATGGAATTAGTGGAATCGGGTGTAAGTCTAAAAGTTTTTGATGCTTATCGTCCACAGCAGGCGGTAGATCATTTTGTGCGTTGGGCTAGGGATCTAGCAGATGTGAAAAACAAGCAATCTTATTATCCTAGTGTAGCTAAGAAAAATTTGTTTCGGGATGGATATATCTCAGAACGCTCAGGGCACTCTAGAGGCTCAACTGTCGACCTTACTTTGATTGATCTTGATTCTGGGAATGAATTAGATATGGGTACTGACTATGATTTTTTTGATCCGCTATCATGGCCGAGTAGTGACGAAGTGAGCTCTCAGCAGAAGAAAAACCGCTTGCGATTACAAGAAGCAATGATTAGACATGGCTTTCACCCATTGATGGAAGAATGGTGGCATTTTACATTGCGGGGTGAACCTTATCCAGATACCTATTTTAATTTTCCGATTCTTTGATGTGTTAAATAGAGAGGAAAGTCACTAATGCAATTAATAAATCGAGGAGCCTTTCAAATCGCTCTGGGTTTATGAGTTCTGTTTGATGGTTGTTTCAACGAGTTGGATAAGTTAGCGCAGTTCCCGCCGAGCTGGGAAAAATCCAGAGAATTAAGGCTATAAGGCTTGCGGCCATGGATGATTTTCTGCCAGCTTTTGCAATCGCATTGATTTTCACACTTTGCAGCATTACCTCTGATATCAGGGTTGAGAGAGTATTGTGTTCGTTAACAAAATTGGATTGATCAATCGACCACAGAGAATCAGAATTGTTCGCTCTGAGGCGTGTCACCGAAAAGATGATCTGGGATTTGGACGCCTTGTTCTTGATAGTAGCGGAGAGCGCCAGGGTGCAGAGGAACTGGAATTCCGGTGAGCGCCACATCTAAATTCATAGACTTCGTTGCACTATGAATTTCTTGTAAAGTTCCCAGGTTATCCCATAATAATTTTGTTAGGTTATAAACAATTTCTTCTGATACATCATCTCTCACTACGAGCACATTAGGACTATAAGCCGTCGTAATCATTTCTTCCTGATATGGATAGGTGCCAGGCTTTAATTCATAGAAATTCCAAAGTGGGAATTCATAGTTTATCGCATCTAGTTGTTCTTGAGTAAAATCTAAAATGGTCATACGGTTGGCAAGTTGAGCATAGGCTTGCGTGATTGCGGTGATCGGTGGTCCGGCCGGCACATTCATCCCTACGATGTTGCCATCTTGCATTGCCCCAGCAGACGCTCCATAACCCATATATGCCAAGTTAAATTGATTTTCATAGTCGATACCCAAGGCTTTTAGAATATAAGCACCGGTATATTCTGCCCCTGAGTTGCGCATACCTAATGAATACCTCTCGCCGTCGATGTTGCCTAAGTCTGCCATCGTTCCACCTGAAACTAAATCTGAATGGAGGACGAAGTGTTCGACATTTGGCCACATGGCACTAATGGAACGAAGATAGGGCTGTGGGTTTCGAATGGGCCCGGCGCCATCTTTTGCCCAGGCAGCAAAAATAGATAAGATCAGGCCAAACTGGGCCTGATTATCTCTCAGTAATTTGATGTTTTCCATTGAACCCGCTGAGCTTATAGCTGTCATGGAAAACTCTGAATCTTCTTGGGCTGTTACTAAAGTTGATAAGGCAACACCCACAGGATAAAACGTGCCACCGGTTGTGCCAGTTGTGAGGATGTAGGTTCGTTGATTTTGGGATTGATCAGAACAAGCGCCAAGCATGGCTGCAACGACTACTAATAACAACTGGATTTTGTGCAATTGCATCAAGCTAGTAAGTCCTCTGACTTTTTAATGGCGGTTGCTCTAGTCTACAACGCTTAACTGGTCGGGGCTATCCGCAATCGTTTTGCGTAATTCCCCTAGCGTACATAGAGAATCAGGGTGAGAACAAGGAATTTCATGAGTGCCAGCCTACAAGCAATTTCTACATTTTGTCTATTTTTAGTTTTAGAGGAGCACTCTGGAGGTAAAACTATTGCCGGCAATTACCAGGTAATTGCGATACCCATGAACTTATTAGCTCCACACCTTCACTATGAATAAGTGAACGACCTAGCTCTGGCATCATTTCATCAGGCGCCGTTGTATCCATACGATAAATAAGAATTGACTCCTCCGGGGCGCCAGGGACAAGACCATAGAGAAGATCGCCAGCACCACCCCCAGCTGCTACAGGAGGTTTACAAACCCCTAGATTGATCGACAGATCATGTGAGCCGTCTAGCAATAGAGCTGATGTATCGGCGGCGCCGTTAGGGTTATGGCAATGGCCGCAGTGGATATTTAAATAAGCCAGCGCTCTGGTATCTGTATCGAGACTCTCATCCATCCAAGACAAAGTTTCTGCGATGTCCGGTAGTGTTTTCAACCACTTCTTTTTTTGTAAAATTTTTGTCTGCAAAAGTGAATTTGTATCATCTAGAGAAAAGGGTGCATTGAGTTGTGAAGCAATAGCACCGAGTGGGTGCATTTCGCCGTCTGGGTGTTCGGTAACATGACAGGCTGAGCATTGATTCTCATTAGGAACAAAATAAGTAAAATTTAAGGTTCCGGTATCACTTTTCAAGCTTATGTTTTTACTCGCGCCAGCGACACGCAGGAAAGCTTCCGTTTGTTCATCATTCCAAACATAAGGAAAGGCTGTCCAGCCATCAGTTCTTTTGACTAGTAGACGAGTTTCAACAATTAGATTATCTCGCAGATTAAGAGTTTTAAGTCCCAGATCAACTGCTTTAAGGGGCTCACCGTTTGCATTGAGTGGATAATAAAAAGTTTTACTAAGTATGGTGCCAACCGGATAGTCGAACTCCCCATCAACTAGAGTTGCTTGCTCGCCTTGCGGTAGCCAGAGTGTACGCAATTTATGTGCATAATCTGTGAATAATTGGTTGGTTGGCCGAAATACAAGGCTAGCCTCTACTGGAGTAAATTCCATGTTGGTAAGGTCAAACAGATTCCACTCAGACAGCCGCTGGGGTGTGCCCGAGTCATAGAAGACTGGGCTAGAGTCGGAGCAGGCGGTAATGCAGAGAGCAATAAAGATATAGATTGCAATCAGGCGTAAAAACGCCCCTATCATAGAGCCGAGCCGAGTGAGATAACGGAAAGACTGGGTAATGAACAATTATGGATTGAGCCGTCAAATGTAGGTGCTGCAAAGCTGTTGCTAGCATCCAAATTTACAAACCCTGCACTATTGCTATCTCCTAAACAGAGGACTTGTTCTGCTGTTTTACCAGGCACTATAGTTCCATCCCAAACGATGTCAGGAATAGCCTGTCCATTCATAGCAGATTGTAATAATTGAAGTGGTTCAGAATCGGGCTTGTTACCCCCACCATTGAATTCATTGTTATGAATATGGATTGATTCCGGGAAAGGATCATAGTCTGGATCATCAAAAGGGCGTTCGGTGATGTAGTAGCTGACGATCAGTATAGAAGTGGTGTCATTGTCAGTAAAGTTATTACCGAAGACTTCTATTTCATCGTTTGCTAAGATCATCATGCCAGTACCGGCAGGAACTTCACCAACAATATTGCCTTCTGGGGCAAAATTCGCGGTGTTATTTCCGAAAATTTGGTTATTAAAAACTCGTGTATTGCGACCACCTTGAACTGGTAAATTAGGTAAATCGAATATCAAGATTCCGCCGGTATTGTTAGTTGCGATGTTATTATAAACGTCTGCAAATGTAGAATTCTCTATTTCGATTCCGGCAACATTATATTCGGCACGTGAATTTCTGACAATAATTTGTGAAGACTGACCGACATAAATTCCGGCATCGGAGGCCCCGATGACCACTACATCATCGATCAGAATATTATTGGATTGGACTGGGTAGATTCCATATGCGCCATTCGTGCTTAGTGCGCCGCCAGTCCACTGCGTTCGAATTCTGCGTATGATCACGTTGTTGCTTTCATTAATTTTTAGCGCGTCTCCTACTGTGTCTTCAATTGTCAGATCTTCGATGACAAAATCATCGGCCACGACGATAAGTCCTTCGGCACCTTGTGCTTGGTTTTTAAAAGATAAGATTGAGCTGTCTCTACCAGCACCTTTAATTGTGACTCCGGATACATTCAGAGAAAGGCTTCGAGTTAGTTCGTGAATTCCAGCTGGAATTTCAATGATGTCGCCGGGCTGGGCTTGAATTAGTTGTTGCTGTAATGACTCCTCGAAACTAATATCCGGTGCTGCGGGCTCATCTTGACTGCAGGCAACAAGAACCGCAAAAAGACAACTTATTGAAATAATTCTAAGAGTATAATTTGTCATGATGTGTTCCTTTTCTCTAGTAGAGCCCTTAATGATTAGAGCAAAAAACTTGAATCTAAATAAACGGTAGTTGTTCTTTTGCTTGTACTAAGGATATATAGAGAGTAGCAAACGAGTATAAAGCCCAAGTAGAGAAGGAGTAAACGCTCCTAATTTAAAACATTGAAGAAAAACCATATTAAGTAACCTTGAGGAAGTGATACATTTTTGAATTTAAGTGATATTTACGAGCACAAGGCAATACCGAACTGGCTGGCATTGATGGGTCGTGGAATTGACGATGAAACTATCTAAAAAAGGCGACCCGATTATTCGAGTCGCCTTTTTTATTCGGTGCTATATCTATATAAGCTTGGAGTTATGAAAGGTTGTTCAAATCGAACTATCGTATAGAGCGATCTACGGTCTCATTCTCATCCCGTTGTATTGATCATCAGTAACAGGATCTAACCAAACCACACTGCCTTCATAAATAGTCAACTGGTGAGCGTCCATGTCAGGATGTGCTCCATGCCAGTGTTCGATATCAGGTCCTGTCCACCAGGGTTCTCCGGGGTGTTGCTCATAGATAGGGCCACCCCTGGTTTGGTGCATTCCAATACCATCTTCGATCATTAATAGCTGTCCCCAAGTATGGGTATGCCATGAAGACCTCACTCCAGCAGGAAATAAAATTCTGATGCTAGTCATATCGGGAGCCTGGCTTACCACTGGAGAGCCTCCCTGGAAATTACTTGACTGGGCTGAGATGCTGCCGGTTTGGGTGATGAAAACTGCTGCACCAAGTGCCAGAGCAGCACACAATGAAGTCAATATTTCTTTAGTTTTCAGATTTTTGTTCGGGCTGCTACTCATCTCTTCCTCCGATATTGCCATGATCATATTGATCTAGCAGTTAATAATATGTATGAATTACTAATTTTTAAGGTCTCTATAATACTCTTATTAAATTCTGTATAGCTTCGAGCTTAATGCTTTGGAACATAGAAATAAACCAATGGCTGTTCCTTGTCAACTCGGCGATTCGCAATCAGATCTGCAATTGAACAATATAACGGGCTCTCGCCACCAGAATGTCTAGGTGTTATTCTGAAGATTCTGTATATTTTAATCAGTGTAGCAATAACTTTGATAGTCAACATTAATAATAGATACTACTAAAAAGAATAATAACGTGACTTCACTCAGTGCAAGTTTTCTCCGAAATAGAATTCGAAACGAACGTTTAGTGATGGCTGTTGTGGCCTTTGTTTTCTTGTCCAACCTTGCTCAAGCGCAAGGTGTGAATCCGCTAGAAACTGATCCTCGGGCTGCTCAAGCGGGCGGCGCTATTTTTCGTGCTCAATGCGCAACCTGCCACGGTGCTGACGCGAAGGGTATCGATAGTATCGATGCGCCGGATCTCACCCTAATATGGACCCGGGAGGCAACCACTGACGCTAGTGTTTTCGAGACGATTAAAGAAGGTGTCGTCGGCAGCATTATGCCACCTCATCAAAACCCTGACCCTGAGATATGGATGACTGTTTCATACTTAAGAAGCATTGCTGTAAGCGGCACCAATGAGACTGTGCTTGGTAATGTAGATCAAGGCCGAAATATGTTTCTCGAAAATTGCTCTCGTTGTCATCGGGTTGATGGTGCTGGGGGTAGTCTTGGGCCTGACCTTTCTAGTATTACGGGGCGTCGCTCAGTGGCGTCATTGGTAAATTCATTGCGTGAGCCTAGCTCCAATATTGGTCGTCGATTCAAACCAGTTTCTCTAACGACTGCAGCTAATGAGCGGGTTCTGGGCACTCTTAAGAGCGAAGATGCTTTTTCAGTGCAGTTGATGGATAGCGAACAAGTTCTAAGGGCTTTTAACAAAGCAGAGTTGATTCGGTTTACTCGCGAGCTTGACTCTTTGATGCCGGTTTTTTCGGAAGCGGCGCTAACCGAGGCAGATGTTAACGACATTCTAAGTTACCTGCAGTCTAGGCGAGGGCGCCGACCTTCGATCTAGTTGGAATGATAATTCGACAAATGAGAAGAACAAAGCCTCACAATGATTAAGCGAGATTTATTCGAAATGAAGAACAAATTTTTTTGGAAATTGATTTTCAGCACCTTTTGTCTGGGTTTGAGCACTAATCTGCTAGGTCAAAGCAGCTCGGCCCCCAGCTTGGGTGTCGCAAGTAATGGAGGTCCAGTCTATGAAGATATCTTGCGAGGTTTTGACGACCCTTCTCGTTGGCTAACATTCTCGGGAGACTACAGCGGTAAGCGGCATAGTCCTTTGGAACAAATAACCCCGGAAAATGTCGACCAACTCCGACCTGTGTGGACATTTCAAACCGGGACCACCACCCGCGGCCGCGGATTTGAAACATCACCCCTTATGGACGATGGCATTCTCTATGTAACTGGCTCGAACAATTTCGCCTGGGCGATCGATGCCCGAACAGGGCGGTCTTTTTGGCAGTACCGTCGTGATTTGCCCAATGATTTAACCTATGGAGCCAGCGCTCCGGTTAATCGTGGTTTTGGCATGTTGGGAAATCAACTCTTTATGGTCACACTTGACGCCCATCTTGTGTCATTTGATCGTCGAACAGGTAATGTTCTTTGGGAAATCCCGCTGGCTGATTATAAAATAGGTTATTCTGCGACTCTTGCTCCCCTAGTGTTGGATGACAAAGTGATCGTTGGTATTTCAGGCGGCGAATATGCGACTCGTGGTTTTATCGATGCTTATGACCCTGCTACCGGCGAACAAATCTGGCGCTTTAATACTATTCCCGGTTTGGGAGAACCGGGCAGCGAGACCTGGCCTCCAGACCCTGAAGTACTCTCTCGTGGTGGCGGGGGAACTTGGATGAATGGCAGCTATGACCCAGATTTGAATATAATCTACTGGGGCGTTGGAAACCCAAATCCAGATTATTTCGGTGATACCCGCCTAGGTGATAACCTTTATTCAAATTCTCTAGTCGCTCTCGATGCCGATACCGGCGAATTGAAATGGCATTACCAATTCACACCCCATGATATTAATGACTGGGACTCGAATCACATGCCAGTGCTCGCAGATATAGAGTGGAATAGTCAAGAACGTAAGGTGGTAATGGTTGGAAATCGGAATGGCTTTTTCTATGTGTTGGATAGGGTCAGTGGCGAATTACTGTTAGGCAAACCCTTTACTGCGACGACTTGGGCGAGAGAGATAGGCGATGATGGTCGCCCCATCGTATTAAATGATGGCAGCAAAGGCTGCCTGCCTGACCCATGGGGTAGTACTAATTTTATGCCACCATCGTTTTATCCTGCTTTGGATTTATTCATTCTTACGGCACGGGAGACCTGTGCAACCTTTGTCCCAGAAGAGCCACGTTATGTTACGGGCCAATCTTCTTTCGGTGGTGTTGTCTTTATCGATGGCGAGCAGAGCTCTGGTGCTTTGCGAGCACTGGATGTTCACACTGGAGAGTTGCGCTGGGAATTTACTTATCCTTCACCGACTTTTGGTGGTGTTATGACCACTGCGGCCGGACTAGTGTTTGCCGGGGATCATGAGGGTAATTTCATGGCTTTCGATGTCGAGTCTGGTGAGAATCTCTGGCATTACCAGACTGGATCTCGCATCTGGGGGGCAGCGGCGACCACTTACTTACTGGATGGGAAACAGCATGTTTTAATACCCTCAGGGACTACTTTGACGGCGTTCGCGTTACCAGATTAAGTTAGGCGTAATTAGCGCTAAGATAGATTACGCTTATGGCTTATCTTGTGAGGTCTTCAGTACTGCTTAGCGGGGCACTAATTTCATAGACTTTTTGCTAGGAAACTCTTATTCTCAGGGCTAATTCAGCAGGAGTTCTTGAACTGCAGCTATCGATTGCAACTTATTGTGACTTACCCACTTTCGCAATCAGCTTTCAAGTAGAATTCTACTAAATAAATCGATAGTAATTGCTAAAAAACAGATACCTACGTAACAACTCAATAACACAAAAGCTCTATTCTTGGAGAAACTGCAATGATTGCTAGAAAATTTCTCGGACTGATCCTTTTACTTACCCCTGTTTTTGCTTTGGCGCAGGCACATGATGCCAGCGTCGGAAATCACCAGCCTCATTACTATGATGCAGCTGATTTCGATATTGATCCTGCGAGCGTAAATTATGCAGACCATATTGCGCCAATTTTGCAGGAAAGCTGTCAGCAATGTCACCGACCAGGTGGTGGTGGGCCAATGGCATTTATGACTTATGATCAAGTCAGACCATGGGCACCAGTTATCATGTACCGTACTGCGATTCGTGACCGTATGGGAGCGATGCCTCCATTCTTTGTTGAAAAAGATATCGGCATCGATGGTTTTAAGAGTGATTATTCACTGTCTGATAGAGAGCTGGCTCTCATTCAAGCTTGGGCTCAGAACGGTGCGCCACGCGGTAATCCTGATAATGAACCTGAAGCAATAGAATACAGCGATGACATTGGTTGGACGGTAGGTGAGCCAGATTTGGTTCTTCGTTCACGAGATATGACTCGACCCCCTGTCGCTCCAGACTGGTGGGGTGATATTGGTTTAGTTCCCACGGGTCTAACTGAAGATCGTTATGTGAAGTCCATAGAGGTCCGTGAAATCAATGATATTCCAGCTGACCTTGGCGCTAGCACAGTGGGTGGTAAATACATCTGGCACCACATGACTTACTCAAGCGGAATTCTCGCTGATAATGGACAAGAAATTGTGCAGGACAGTCGCGTTGGTTGGCCTATTCATGAGGTGGGCCGCAACGCTGATATCTTTTCGGAAAAGGCTGGTCGTTTGTTGCAAGCTAATTCTGCTTTGCATCTAGGTGCTGCTCACATGCACTCCAATGGCCGAGAAACTACTGGTTATCTAGAATTTGGTATCACTTTCTTTCCAGTAGGTTATGAGCCGCAATATACTCGTCGCGGCCCTCGTACCGGTAATGGTATCGATATGGATATCTTACCGAACAAGCCAAACCAGGAAGTTCACAATTATGTGGTTCTGAAGGAGCACACCAAAATTATGGCATTTGAGCCACATCTTCATGCTCCTGGCGTGAGAATGTGCATGGAAGCAATTTGGGGTCACAATCAGTTTACCTTGAACTGTGTTGGGTATGACCACAACTGGGTGAAGCAATATGTTTATGAAGATGATAAAGCGCCATTGCTACCAAAAGGTACCATATTGCACACTATAGGCTACCTTGACACGACTCCGGCTAATTCAAACCTTGCTGACTCACGTAACTGGGCTGGTGGGGGACGTCGCTCTGTCTCGAACATGTTCATCGATCTTGGCTATAGTGTTAGCCTGACCGAAGAACAATTTCAAGCGGAGATGGCTGAGCGTCGGGCGAATATGAAAGATCGTAATGACTATGATGTTGGTTGCCCTCTATGCTGGGCTCCAGAAACAATGGAGCAAAATCTAGCGCAGGGAAATGATTGATCATGGAAAGCAGTAGAAGATCATTATTAAGAACAAAATTGACGCCAGCATTATTGCTGGCGTTAGTCTTTGTAGTTCAGACCGCTACTGCTCAACCCCGCTTCATGCAATTAACTGGTGAGATTGCTTCACCGGCGTTCGAAGGTTGGTGGCCAAATGATGATGGTACTTTTAAGTTATTTTATGGCTACATGAATTCGAATTGGGAAGAGCATTTTGATATCAATATTGGCTCTGACAACTATTTTTCTTTTACCGAGGAAGGTGGTTTAGATGATCTAAGTGTCGATGCTTATGATTTTTCTGATGCGGACCAAGGCCAACCAACGCATTTCTATCCACGTCGTAACGCCTTCTTATTCACTGTCGATGTACCGGCAGATTTTGATACTAGGGAGTTAGTGTGGACTTTAAAAACCAAAACCAATACTGCGAGAGCCTATGGCTCTTTGAAACCGGACTATCGGATTGACCCACAGGTCATCTCAACAGAAGTCGGTGGTGATTTTGGTAGTTTGAATGACAATTTACGTACAAATATTCCGCCTGATTTACGTTTGGAAGGTGAGAGCGTCCGTACCGCGAGAGTTGGTCAGCCATTAAACTTGGCAGTTCGAGCATCAGACCCAGATAATATTCCTCCGCGCCGCGATCGACCAATGCCTTCGACAGCAGATCAGATCTATCGCACGCCACAATCAATTACGGCGCAAAGTGGTCCTGGGTTACGTTTTTCTTGGACCATCTATAGAGGACCAGAACGTCACGCGACATTTGAGCCAACGCAGATGAAAACCTACTCTGATACGCGCATGTACGCAAACTCTCCTTGGTCGCCGCCATTCATAATTCCTCAACCTCCGGAAGACGGTCGTTGGCAAGCTGACGTGACCTTTGATCAGCCCGGCGAATATGTATTACGTGGTATTGCGAGTGATGGTTCGATGTTTACTTATCAAAATGTCAGTGTAACTGTTACTAGGTAATATTGACTTCCACTGGCTAAAAGCTAATTAGTTGAAAAACCCCGACTCCTATCGGGGGTTTTGTTTCTGCGTATAATCTCTCACTCTAAATAAAGCTGTAGTCAAATTTTCTCCTTTCGGGACGCTCCATCAAGTAAAAAGCTATGTAATATTTATGTTTGATCTATGAGAATGAATCAGTGTCGCCAAACTTTATGAGTTGTATGCTAATTCGAAATTGCGAAGTCAGGCTTTAGAGCAGAAGCTCGAAAGAAGTAAGTTTCAACCCGAACAGAAATATTATCAGACATAGTGCTTGTGTCCGCATCGAAAAAGCATTAATAGAGATACATTAGATCGCGTCTCGTTATTCATTCATAAAACGCAAAAAATGGTTCTGCAGTCGCTAACTGGCAGCAATATTCTGCTAGGTTTTATCCCTAGTCTAAGCTATGGCTTTGTCTAAAAAGCTAGGTTATGCTTCAGGCAAAATAAAAAGCCTATATTGTATAAAGTAGTAATGCGACTAAACTCAATCGACTCTCTGATTCCATCGATACTCCCAGCTTCTACAAAGGAGTTGCAGTCCCGTGGAACTCTTTACGTCATTGCTTATGTATTAGCAATTTCCTTGCTCTTTTCTGTTCCTGCCGCTTCAGCTGCAGACGATATCGAATTACCTAGAACCATAGCCTGGTCTGCTTATCCGACAGGTACTGGGGGATACAGTCAGGCGGTAGCAATTGGTAATATTTTACAACGCCAGTACAAAGTTAACTTGCGTGTTATTCCAGGTCGGAATGATGTGTCTCGTCTGGCTACTTTGCGCGCCGGTCGTGTCCATTTTTCTGCGGGAGGCTCAGAGGCAGTCTATGCTCAAGAAGGTATTCTGAATTTCGCTTCGCGAATTTGGGGTCCTCAGCCGGTACGAACTTTGATGTCGAACTACTCCGATAGTTGTTCGCTCACGTTTGCAACAGCCACTGATGCGAATATTAACAGTATCGCTGATATAAAAGGAAAGCGTGTTACTTTTGTTCAAGGGTCACCGTCACTTAATAATGCGACGGCAGCTTTATTATCTTATGCTAATTTAAGCTGGGATGATGTAACTCCGGTGGAAGTGGGTGGTTACCCTGCTTCTATCGATGCGGTGTTAAATAATAGAGCAGATGTCGTCGCAGGGGCTTGTAATTCTCCACCATTTCTTAGAATAGAAGCTTCTCCTCGTGGTTTAACATTCCCCGCGCTGCCTCATGCTGATATTGAGGCAGTTAAACGGGTTCAGGATAGATTGCCCTGGTATGTTCCTCACATTGCTTTGGAGGGACCGACTCTTCCCGAAGAGGGGTTGGAAGTGTTCTCTTCGGCCTATCCTTTGTTGATAGGATTGGATAGCTCCGACGAAACTATGGTCTACAGCATAGTCAAGATTATGCATCAACATTACGATGAATATAAGAATAATGCACCTGGCGCTACCGGCTGGCGAATGGATCGGCAAAAATTCGATCAGGCATTCTTGCCTTATCATCCGGGGGCTATTCGCTACTACAAAGAAATTGGTGAGTGGACTGACGAAGCGGAGGCCCAGAATCAAAGTAACTTATTTCGACAACAAGTACTCATAAGTGCCTGGGAACAGTTTTTCCCAACGGCGCCAGAATCCTATGACGAGTTCGAAGCTGACTGGATAGTGGCAAGAAGCACAGCACTTGAAGCTGAAGGCTTGATTACTTTAGGAACAGGACTGTAAACGGAAACCATGTCTGAAGATTCCTCGTTAAAAGAACCGCAAGCAATTAATTCTGCCAAAGGTATTCCACCGGAAGAATCTGCCGAAAAAGCACCTGCGCTGCGTTATCGCGATCTGCCTTATAAGTGGCAGATGGTCATGGCTGCTATGACTGCTTTTGCTATTTTTCTCGCGGTTAATCAGATTTTCAATCTTGGATTCTTTGTCGGCTACGTCATGTTAGACAGCCGCTATATGTACTTGATTACTGGGGTCATGCTTAGCATGGTGTTTATTACGTTTCCCGGTACTCGTCTTACATCCAGCAGTGTCCCTTGGTACGACATTGTAATCATGGTATTGATTGCGGGTATTTTTTCTTACTACGCTTATTATGCAGAGCGGATAGTCCTCGAAGCTTGGGAATATGCTGCACCACCCGTTGGAGTATGGTTGGCGATGGTGACCTGGGTTATTGTTATGGAAGCAGGGAGGAGGGCAGGAGGCTGGCCGGTTTTTGGAATCGTTGCTGTCTTCTCGTTATACCCGACCTTTGCTGCCTCATTGCCTGATGTGGTTGCTGCGCTAAGTATTCCCATCCAGGAAGTCGCAATCTTTCATGTGCTCGGTGAGGAAAGTTTATTCGGTATTCCGATGCGAGTGTTTGCACAATTAGTATTTGGGTTCTTAGTTTTTGGGATTTCTTTGCAATTTACTGGTGGCGGTCCCTTCTTTATCAATCTTGCTTTTGCTTTGCTTGGTCATCTTCGTGGAGGTCCAGCAAAGGTATCGATTTTTTCTAGTGGTTTAATGGGTTCAATGAGCGGTGGTCCGATTAGCAATGTATTAACTACTGGGCCACTTTCGATACCTGCGATGCGGAGGATTGGTTTTACTAAAGAATATGCAGCTGGAGTGGAAGCATGTGCTTCTACTGGTGGCGTTTTTATGCCGCCGATTATGGGCGCCACTGCTTTCGTCATGGCTAGTTTTCTCAATATTAGTTATGTGACCGTAGCTGTCGCGGCTATTGTCCCTTCGGTTTTATATTTCTTCGGCCTCTTTATGCAAATTGACGCCTATGCTGCGAAGCGAGATTTGAAAGGTTTGCCCAAAGAAGAGCTGCCAAAATTAGGTCAAGTTTTCAAAGATGGTTGGTATTTTATTGCTGTATTTATGGCTTTGATTTGGATGCTCGTATATTTACAACGAGAAGCTGTTGCTCCTTTCTACGCAACTGCCTTGCTACTTATTATTAATCAATTCACGAAAGATAAACTCTCCTTCGAAAAGTTTATGGCGTTGGTGGCGCAGATGGGTAAGTTGCTGGCTGAACTGGCTGGCATTCTTGCGGCTATAGGTTTGATCATTGGCGGTTTAGCAGTAACAGGAATTTCAGGAACAATAGCCAACGATCTGGTTTATTTAGCGGGAGATAATGTTCTTATTCTTCTGATAATGGGAGCTCTAACTAGTTTTATTTTAGGCATAGGTATGACTGTTACCGCGGCATACATTTTTCTCGCCATAGTCTTAGTGCCAGCTCTCACAAATTCGGGATTAGATCCTTTGGCTAGTCATATGTTTGTTATGTATTGGGGAATGTTAAGTTTTATAACACCGCCAGTTGCGCTTGCTGCTTTTGCTGCAGCATCAGTGGCCCAAGTTTCTCCCATGCGAGCAGGTGTGGAGGCAATGCGTTTAGGGGCAATTATTTATTTTGTACCTTTTTTCTTTGTTTTTAATCCGGCACTGCTGTTACAAGAAAGTGTGTTTGAAAATATACAAGCAATATCTACCGCCTTAGTGGGTGTGGCTTTAGTTTCAGCAGCATTGCAGGGTTATTTAATCGGAGTCGGTGATCTAGGGGAGGGGTTAAAAGGCATTTTAATTCGCTCTCTAGTTGGTCTGTCTGGCCTTACTTTAGCTCTTCCTGCTGGAGGGTTGTTTGGCTTCAGTCAAACTTTACTATTAGTTCTTACCATCATATTTCTAGGTGCCGGGCTGCTTGCCCGCTATTTCTTGATGTTACCGCCACAACATTCCGGCTAATTCCATTTCTACTGAGTTACAATATTTATTCGAATGTTGAAAAATGACTCTTTGCACACTCAGCCTAGCTATCATAATAATAACCGAAAAAACGAAGGTTTATTATTAACCTTAAATTTTTCGCAATAATCAGTAAAATCTAATCCTGTTAGATGGGATATTCATCAATTTGAAGCAGAGCAGTATTGCAATCAATACTGCTCTGCTTTAGTCTCATTTTCTTGCCTCTTCCGAAATCACTCATAGTTACATTCCCCAAAATGATATCGCGGGCAACCTTACTTTAGAGGAGAAGATAAATGTCTATTAATGAAAGGCTGATTTTAAGGTTTGCTTGCTGCTTGTTTAGCGGAGTGGGTTTACTATGCGTTCACATCACCGCAGTCGCTCAACTCGAGCCTATAAACGAAAGGCCTAATCCTTATTCCAGCGTAGATGGCTGGTCACAATTGCCTGGAGATCGTACCTGGGGTTCTACTGCGGGTGTAGATATTGATCCTGATGGTCGTCATCTATGGGCTATTGATCGCTGCGGCTCCAATACCTGTGCTGAATCGAATCTTGATCCAATATTAAAAATTGATCCAGATGGTAATGTAGTCACAG
>CAWKZI010000005.1:0-20011 GCA_963854365.1 Gammaproteobacteria bacterium | reverse complement strand
TGATGGTTTTTCCGGCTCTATGATGGAAGATGCAGCATTTAGTAAAAAATTAGCTGAAATCGAAATCGAATTGAAAGCGCTAGAATATTCCGAGCTACGGACCTTGGCAGCCTTAAGCGTTGGAAAAGCGCCTGGCCCGGAGTCTTCAATTCTCAAGATAGTAGGAACAGAGCTTGCGCAGCGTATCGACGAAATTTTTGTTGAGCTTTCAGCATACAATAGTTTGCCGTTTGTACCGGAGCAGTTTGAAGATGGTTTCGAAGGGGAGGCATTAGGGCCGGGGAGCTCGGCTGCCTCAGCGCTAACATATTTTAATAACCGTAAAGCTTCAATCTATGGCGGATCAAATGAAGTACAAAGGAATATTATTTGTAAGGCAGTGCTGGGCCTTTAAGCGGTTAGTACGCATAAAAAGAACTTTTGTTTTGGCGTATTTGGGTTTAGTGAATGCGCTTGGGATAAAACCGATTAAATAGAATTGGAAAGAGGACTAACGTGGATTTTTCATATACAGAAGAACAGCAGATGCTTCAGGGCATGGTGCAAAAATTCGTGCAGAAAGACTATGACTTCGAAACTCGCAATAAAATTGTTGCCAGCGACAAGGGCTATAGTGAAGAGAACTGGGGGACTTTTGCTGAGCTGGGATGGTTGTCTGTTCCGTTTACTGAAGAAGATGGGGGTTTTGGTGGTTCCGCTGTTGATTTAATTGTCATGATGGAGGAATTCGGCAGAGCCATGCTGGTAGAGCCGTTTGTACCAACTGCAGTATTTTGTGGTGCTCTGGTGAGCAGTCTAGGAAGTGATTCGCAAAAAGCTGACCTTATAGGAAAAATTATGGGTGGTAGTTTGCAATTGGCCTGTGCTCACGTTGAGCAAAGTGGCAGATATAATCCCGCTAGCATTACGACAACTGCAGTTAGCGAAGGGGATTTCATTGTTTTGAATGGCGAAAAAATTTCCGTATTGAATGGCGCTAACGCGGATAAGCTGTTAGTTATCGCTCGGGAATCTGGAGAAACTACTGCTAAAGAAGGAATATCGGTATTTATCGTGGATGCAGAAGCCGAAGGGCTAGAAATTCAGAGTTATACGAATATTGATGGGAAAAATGCAGCAAAAATCACTCTAACTTCAGTTAAGGTTCCTCTTGATTCTAGGTTAGGTTCTGCAGGCCAAGCCTTACCAGGTTTAGAATCTGGAATCGACAGAGCCACTCTGGCGATCAGCGCGGAAGCTGTCGGTTCTTTGGAGGCGCTTTTGAAGAAAACCGTTGAGTATAGTAAAACCCGGAAACAATTCGGTACTCCTATCGGAACATTTCAGGCATTGCAGCATCGAATGGCTGATATGTTTATCGAATGTCAGTTGGCCCGCTCAATTGTCATAATGGCGGCAATGTCGCTGGACAGTAATGATTCTGATACAGAAAAAACCAAAGCAGTCTCTGCGGCAAAAAGTAGAGTCGGTAAAGCAATTAGAAAGGTTGGGCAAGAATCTATTCAAATACATGGTGGGATAGGTGTGACTGATGAATTGGATGTTAGTCATCTGTTTAAGAGTGTGACTGCATTGGATGTAATGTTTGGGAATTCTGATTATCATACGAAGCGCTTCAGCTCCTTGTAATAAGAAACTAGCTAAGCGGTATTTCAAATGAGTGAATTAGTTTTTGTTCGTCACGGGCAGGCATCCTTTGGTACAGACTCTTATGATAAATTGAGTGATAAAGGTGTTGAGCAAGTTCAGATTCTCGCGCAGCATTGGTTGGAAGTCGGAGAGCAATTTGATTATCTCTATCATGGAGCATTGCTCCGACAAAAAGAAACTGCCAAAGAGCTACTCCCTTTAATTTGTAGTCATCCTGAGCGGGTCATTGAGCATTCATTTTTGAATGAATATAACGGTGACCCTCTGCTCCACGCCTATCTTGAGAACCACGCAAAAGCAGATGGCTTCAATATTTTTATTGATTGGCCCATTAAAGACGAAAGGTTATTTCAGGAATTATTTGAGCGCGCGACAAGTCTCTGGGTTAAGGGTGAGTTGCGGCCAAGATTAAATGATAATGAATTTGAAGCATGGGAAGATTTTCAGTCTCGAGTTTACGATGTGATTGATCAAATAATGACTACTCATAGCGGTGGGAGTAGAGTTTTAGTATCGACCTCCGGGGGGGTGATAGCCATGGCATTACAAAGAGTATTACAATTCCCTGATGAAAAAGTAATAAGTACGAACTGGATGGTTAATAATAGTTCAGTTACACGATTTAAGTATGGGAACGGCAAAGTGTCATTAACTCAATTTAATAGTCTGCCTCATTTAGAGAAAAATGAATTTAAACACATGATTACTTATCGCTAACTATTGAAAAGGAAGTATCAGTGTCTGAGAAAGACTTAGTTGATAAGGCTGGATCGATTCGAGAGGGTGAAGAGCTCGACCTTGATGTGCTTAAACAATATCTCGGTCCCATTCTTGGTGAAAAGATTAGTGATCTTAGTGTGAGACAATTTCCAGGTGGTCATTCTAACTTAACCTATCTATTAAGCAGTGGTAGCGAAGATTGGGTACTGCGGCGCCCACCTTTTGGCAGTACTGTAAAGTCAGCGCATGATATGTCTCGTGAGTACAAGATTCTCTCTGCCTTAAAAAATGTTTATTCCTATGGGCCTGTTCCCATTCATTTTTGTGAAGATCATAGTGTTATTGGCAGTGACTTTTATTTAATGAGCTATATTGAAGGCTTGGTGATTCGCCGAGAATATCCAGAAAATCTTGATTTGCGCCCGGCTGAGGTGAGGCAACAATTTTTTAACTTTTTTGATGTTTTGAGTGAGCTCCATTCAGTAGATCTAGTCGAAGCAGGACTCGACACTTTTGGTCGTCCCGAGGGTTATGTTAAGCGCCAGGTTGATGGTTGGTGTAAACGTTGGGCTGATGCAGTTACTCCGGACACGGTGAATTGTGATATCACCATCAGATGGCTAAATGACAATATGCCTGCTGAGAGTGGTAAAGCCAGTGTGATTCACAATGATTATAAAATGGACAATACAATTTTCTCAATTGATAACCCATTGAAAGTTATCGGTGTATTAGATTGGGAGATGTCGACCGTCGGTGATCCATTGATGGATTTAGGCTGCACACTTGGTTATTGGACGCAGGTCTCAGATCCTGATTTTTTCCGTGAGTCACGCACAATGCCTTCTGATGTAAAGGGCTCCCCAACGAGAGCAGAAATTATTTCGCGATTTCAACAGCAAACAGGTTTGTCAGTCGATCACTTCCCATTTTATTTCTGCTTTGGACTATTTCGGCTGGCGGTTATTGGTCAACAAATCTACTATCGTTACTATCATGGTATGACTAAAGATGAGAGATTTGCAGGCTATGTAAAAAAAGCCCATGTTCTTCAGAAAATGTGCGAGCTCATTATTAGTGGAAAAATTGAAAGCTAGATCTTTTCACTCGCAGCCTACCTTATAAATCATTGCTGCATCATCAATAGCATATAATTTCAACAGCTTGACGATTAGGAGTTAGTAATGTCATTTGAATTGAGTGAATTATTTTCTGTAAAAGGAAAGATAGCGATTGTAACGGGTGGCTCAAGGGGCATTGGTAAAATGATTGCCACCGGATTCGTGGCGAATGGTATTAAAACCTATATTACTGCACGAAAAGCTGAAGCCTGCCGAACTACGGCTGAGGAGCTTTCAGTAATAGGCAGCTGTATAGCAATACCGGCTGATTTGTCTACCAAAGAGGGGCGTGATTCATTTATTAGCGAAATTAAATCTCGTGAAGAAAAGGTCGATGTGTTGGTAAATAATGCTGGTGCAGCTTGGGGGGCTACCTTCGAAGAATATCCAGACGAAGGCTATGACAAAGTTATGGACATTAATGTCAAAGCAGTTTTCACTCTCACTCGAGATTTGATGCCGCTGTTGACTAAAGATGCTACCTCAGAAGACCCGAGTCGGGTTATCAATATCGGTTCTATAGATGGTCTGCGAGTGTCTACTACTGATAATTTTGCTTACGGAGCAAGTAAGGCAGCGGTGCATTTTCTTACTAAAAATCTAGCAGTTCGATTGGCGCCAAAAGGTGTAACGGTTAATGCCATTGCTCCAGGTGCATTCGAAAGTAAGATGATGGAGTATATGTTGGAAAATTTTAAAGAAAAAATCGAAGGTGAAAACCCTCTGGGCCGAATCGGCAATCCGACAGATATGGCTGGCCTCGCTCTCTATCTTGCCTCAGCTGCTTCGAAGTATATGACCGGTCAAGTCATAGCTATTGATGGAGGCCGACACTTGGGCGCTCGCAGCTAGCGTTTAATAGAGATACCTATTTGTTTGCCGGGATTTGATTTAACGTAAATATCGGTTGCTTTAACCGTCAAATCTTTTATTTGTGCTGATGTCAGTGTTACTTTACGGGGATTGAGTCGTTGATCGAAGGAATTAAATCAGCAGTGACCATTTCGGATGAAACTCAACCGAGACTAAGACCGGGTGAGTGGGACTGCGATAATTAAATAGGATGTATTAAGTGAGCAAGCAAAGCGGTAGCGTATTACCGAAACAAGTTGTCATTTGTGTCGCATTCATAAGCGGATTCTGCATTATGACTATCGAAATGCTGGGGGCCAGGATCTTGTCGCCCTATTTTGGCGGTAGTCTATCGGTATGGGGGAGTATTATTACTATCTTCATGCTTGCTCTTGCCTGTGGTTATTTGATTGGTGGCAGACTTTCCATGGGTAAACCAAATCCAGTTACCTACGCCATGTTTTTTATTGCGGCGGCGGTGTTTTCGTTACCTATCATTCTCTTTGCTGATGCCATTATGGAACCTATATTTTTGTGGATCGACGACCCTCGTTATGGATCGTTGTTTGCCTCAATATTTATGTATTTTATTCCAACCAGTATTCTCGGAATGATTTCTCCTTATTCAGTCCGGCTCTTGGTGGAAACACAAGAGCATAGCGGGCAAATGGCTGGTCAGTTGTTCTTTGTTTCCACGATTGGCAGTGCTGCAGGCACTCTAGGAACAAGCTTTTATTTTGTACTTTGGTTTGAAGTGAATCAAATTCTTTGGGGCTCAGTCATAGCCCTTATTGCATCTGGCTGCTGTATTTTATTGGCTAACTATTTGCTTGGCGGCAGTAAATCTTCTAATCGGATTCCGGCGTATGAAAAGCAATCGTAATTCACTTACTATCCTCGTTGCACTTTTTCTAATAGTGATTGGTCAATCATCATCGAGTGTTGCCGAAACCTTGCACGAAGAAAGGTCCCTCTATCGGGATATCACAGTTACTGAGATTGGCAACCGACGCTGCCTTTTATTTAATGTGCACCGAGGTGATCGGAATCAAACTTGTATTTACACCGATGATCTTGATCGGTTGGTTTTCGATTACACGCGAATGAGCTTTGCTGGTTTGCTTCTTGCGCCTAATCCTCAGCGAATCCTCATTATCGGACTTGGTGGTGGCACCTTGCCTTTGGCATTTAATGATTTATTTCCTGAAGCAGAAATTGATATTCTTGAGATTGATCAAGCTGTAGTAACTGTTGCTGAAGAATATTTCTATTTTAAAGAAAACGATCAAATGAAGGTTATCGTTGAAGATGGTAGAGTATTTATAAAACGCGCTGCCATACGCGATCAGAGATATGACTATATTGTTCTCGATGCTTTCAGTGGTGACTACATACCTGAACATATGCTCACAGAAGAATTTTTAGAAGAAGTTAAATCCATCATGACCGATGATGGAGTACTGGTAGCGAATACTTTTTCGACCAGCCGCCTTTATGATCATGAATCGGTAACTTATCAACGAGTGTTTGGTGAGTTCTTTAATTTTAAATTACCAACTTCTGGAAATCGTATTATTATCACGCAGCTCGATACCTTGCCGCCTAGGGGCGAGTTGGTTACTGAAGCACAAAGCATGGCTGTTAAATTGGAAAAATTTGGTATCCCATTGCTTGAGTATCCTCGTCGATTGTCGACTCGAGTCGATTGGGATATGAGCAGAAGGGTACTTACCGACCAATTTTCTCCAGGCAATTTGTTACAAGAAAACTAAAAACTAGAATATTGGAAGTAAGTAATTCAGGAGAAGAAAATGAAAAACGCAAAACATTTTTTTGTGCTACTTGTTGGATTGACTCTTAGTTCAGTTAGTTCCTTGGGTCTTTCAAATGTTGAGATCAAGGCGGACGTTGTATACGGGCATAAAGATGGCATGGCTCTTGTCTATGATGTATTGCAACCGGATAATTCGAATGGAGCTGCTATTATTTTCATGATGAGTGGTGGCTGGTATTCCTCTTGGGCTCCTCCAGAGAATCGAGCTCGTCAGTTTAGCGATATGCTCGATGCGGGTTTTACGATGATCCCGGTTTATCATGGAAGTGCTCCTAGGTATCATATACCGGATGCCTATTCTGACGTTAGTCGCGCCGTTCGGCATATTAAAATGAATGCTGAGAGTTATGATATTGACCCAGATCGGATCGGTGTAACGGGGGGGAGTGCTGGTGGCCATCTGTCTCTTATGGTTGGCTTAGATTCTGATCGAGGTTTGAGCGACGATCCTGATGAAGTAATGCAAAGCTCGAACTCAGTGGCAGCTGTAGTAGCTTATTTTCCGCCTGTAGATTTTAGAGAAGAAGGATCTGCAACAGTGGGCATTGTCAATAAAGTTTCACAAGAAGAACTTTTGGCGAGGTTTCCTGCCTTAGACTTTGACGAAGATTTGATAGGTTCAGTTTCTCCTATATTGTTTGCCGACATCGGAGATCCGCCTACTCTTCTGATACATGGTGATGCGGACCCTTTAGTTGATATAACTCATTCTTTTGCTATGCAAGCAAAATTTGAAAGTCAACAGATTGAGTCAGAATTAATAGTGATCCCCGGTGGGAAGCATGGTTTTGGAGGGGAAAATGCAATTAGAGCAAACAATGCTCGCCTAGCATGGTTCCAAAAATATTTATTGGATTAGGCCTCAAGTGGCCATATCTCAGATTCCCGATGCTGGACAAGGTTATTTTGAGTAACCTCTTTTTTAAAGAAAAGATTACTACATTGATATTGCTAGACGCGTACCCTGATCAATGGCGCGTTTGGCATCGAGCTCTGTGGCGACATCTGCGCCGCCTATCAATTGAAATGGTTTATTCAGCCCAATAGCAAGTTCTCTTAGCGGTTTCTGCCCCGCACAAATAATCACATTGTCCACTTCGAGTAATCTTGGTTCATTACCAACCATAACATGCAGCCCTTCATTATCTATTCGTTGGTAGTCGCATCCAGCGAGCATCTTGATGCCACGTTTTATGAGCCCTAATCGATGAATCCAGCCAGTGGTTTTACCTAAACCCTTACCAAGCCCTTCGGGCTTTCGTTGGCATAGATAAATCGTGCGGGGGGAGGCGGTTACTCTTTCTTCCATACCCTCAATCCCACCACGAGAATTGAAATTCATATCAATTCCCCATTCAGCCATAAAAGCTGGAATGTTTTGACTGGTAGATTCACCTGCGTGTGCAAGGTACTCGGCCACATCGAAACCTATACCTCCGGCACCTATAATTGCCACTCGGTCACCTACTTCAACTTTGCCAGTTACAACATCGATATAATTGTGAACACAGGAATGATCAATGCCAGAAATTTCTGGTGTCCTAGGTACGATACCAGTCGCCAATACAACTTCGTCAAAATCTGAGTTGTTAAGTTGCTTCACAGTGACTCGTTGTGAAAGTTTTACATCGACTCCGAGATTTTTCATTCGTGTCTTGTAATAGCGCAGAGTTTCATGAAATTCTTCTTTTCCTGGAATCTTCTTAGCAAGATTGAATTGGCCGCCAATCTTGTCGCTGGCATCAAATAGGGTGACCCGGTGACCTCTTTCAGCTGCTGTTACAGCGGTAGCTAGTCCGGCAGGCCCCGCTCCAACAATCGCAACATTTTTTGGTGATTCAGTAGCCGAGACAACTAATTCTAGTTCGGAGCAAGCGCGAGGATTAACTAAGCAACTAGTGAGTTGACCGCTAAAGATATGGTCCAGACAGGCTTGATTACATGCGATACAGGTATTTATTTCATCTGCTTTGTTTGCCTCAGCTTTAACTACGAAATCGGAGTCGGCCAGCAGAGGTCGAGCCATGGACACCATATCTGCATCACCTCTGCTCAAAATTTCTTCAGCTACTTCAGGGGTATTGATTCGATTGGAAGTAATTACCGGTACTGGAATTTCGTCTTTAAATTTTGCCGTGACCCAAGAAAAGGCAGCTCTGGGTACCTTGGTGGCGATTGTTGGAATGGTTGCTTCATGCCAGCCTATTCCAGTATTCATAATAGTAACTCCAACTTCGGCGAGAGCCTTTCCTAGCTGAACGACTTCAGCATAACTACTGCCTCCCTCCACCAGGTCGAGCATAGAAAGGCGATAGATGATGATAAAGTCTTCGCCAACTCGCTCTCTGACTCGCCGAATTATTTCGAGAGGCAAACGAATTCGGTTTTCGTAACTGCCGCCCCACTGGTCCGTCCGTTGATTTGTACGTTTAACTATAAATTCATTGATGAAATATCCTTCTGAACCCATAATTTCAACGCCGTCATAACGTGCTTCTTGACAGAATATTGAGAAATCAACAAAGGCTTGAATTTCACCTTCAATTTGTTCATTGCTTGCTTCGTGCGGGACAAATCGGTTTATGGGAGATTTTATAGGTGAGGGGGCGATTAAATTCTCCTGACGCGAATAACGGCCAGTATGTAATATTTGCAGGCAAATTTTACCTCCACCTTCATGCACGGCATCGGTAATTAGTTGATGCTTTGCAACCTGCCCCTCTTCTTCGAAGGTTGGGATGGTCCCCTCTGGTAAGCAATACTTGCTTGGCATAAAACCACCGGTAACTATTAGCGCGACGCCGCCACGGGCTCGTTCGCCATAGAAAGCAGCCATTCGTGCATGGCTGTTAGGGACATCTTCTAAACCAGTGTGCATCGAGCCCATGAGAACTCGGTTTTTTAGGCTTGTAAATCCAAGGTCCAGGGGTTCAAAAAGAGTGGGATAAGAGTGTTCGATAGAGTTCTGCATTTAGGTCCTTTACTAACTACATATTAAGAGTGCCCATGATACTCCTTAACGCTTTGATATCTAACAATTCGTACTTCTCGGTTGTTTGCTTTGATTATTTTGTTTGCACAGTAGTGCCTTAAGCTGGTCTGCAATTAATCTTTGCTGTGTAGCTGAAGCTTCTTCATCTGTAGTAGGTTTGACTGGAATTTTTAATTGTTGTCAATTATCTTTATGACTGAGTGATTAGATTTCCACAGATTTTACAAAATCTCGCATCTAAATCATGTCCAGTGGCCTCACAGTTAATACACTTTCTTTCTTCCGACGTTTCAGAATTATTTCGTCTTTGTACTTCTTGCATTAATTCAGCACCAATAATGCCTGTTGGTACGGCAATAAAAGCATAACCGCAGATCATTGCTATGGCTGCAATTGTTTGACCTAAAGGTGTTTGAGGTGATATGTCGCCATACCCTACCGTCGTAATAGTTACTATGGCCCAGTAAATTGATTCAGGAATTGAACGAAATCCATTTTCCGGTCCTTCAATAATGAACATTAAGGCGCCGAAAATAATTATTAGGGTCAGGACGGTGAAGAGAAAAACAAGAATTTTCCTGCGTGCCTGTACAAGCGCTGAATAAAGTAGATTAGCCTCACCCATATAACGAAAAAGTTTTAGGATTCTAAATATGCGCAGAACTCGCATAATGCGAATGACGATTAGATAAGCAGCTGAAGGGAAAAGAAAAGCTATATAGGTAGGCAAGATTGAGACAAGATCAATAATGCCATAGAAACTAAAAATGTAACCGCGAGTGTTTGGTGTGCTGTAGAGGCGGAGCGCATATTCAATTGTGAAGGCAATGGTGAAGAACCATTCCATACTGGTCAGCATGCCACCATATTTTAAGTGATAGCTCTGAACTGAATCGAACAACACCGCAACTACACTTACAACAATCATACATATTAAGAATAAATCAAAAAGCTTGCCTGCTTTTGATTCATAGCCAAAAATCACATTATAGATCTTCCCTCTAAGATTCAGATAATGTTCGTTTTTTGCCATGTTTGAGCTTCCGTTCTGGCCTATGATTCTAGCGCGTGCCTTTAATCATGTTTTTAGCAATAATTAATTGCTGAATTTGACTGGTGCCTTCATAGAGTCTGAATAATCTTACATCACGATAAAATCTTTCAACGGCATATTCGGACATATATCCCGCCCCACCATGAATTTGTACTGCCCGATCCGCTACTCGCCCAACCATTTCTGTCGAGAACAATTTGCATGCAGAGGACTCAGTGCTAACATTTTCGCCTTTGTCTCTTTTACGTGCGGTCTCTATCGTCATACATCGAGCAGCATAGGTTTCAGTTTGGGAGTCTGCGAGCATCGCTTGGATTAGTTGCTGGTCAGAAAGTGGAGCGCCGAATTGTTTTCTCTGCGTTGCATATTCGAGAGCATCTTTAATTAATCGTTCGGCCACACCTACGCTTACACCAGAAATATGCAGCCGGCCTCGGTCGAGAACTTTCATTGCCGTTATAAAGCCTTCTCCTTCACCCCCGATTAAATTTTCTGCCGGTACGGCGCAGTCTTCAAAAATAACGTCACAGGTTAAAGACCCTGCTTGTCCCATTTTTTTATCGATGGTCCCGAGAGATATTCCGGGTGAGCCTTTTTCAACAATAAAAGATGAAATACCATGTGCGCCTTTTATGTCTGGATTAGTTCTCGCCATCACATTAAACGTATCTGCGATAGCGGCATTGGTGATATACCGTTTTGTGCCGTTCAGAATGTAGTGGTCACCTTCAAGGCGGGCTGTTGTCCTTAAAGAAGCCGCATCGGATCCTGCTTCTGGCTCAGTGAGACAAAAACAGCTGATCCACTCACCACTGGCATATTTAGGTAAATACTTTTGTTTTTGTACTTCGCTGCCATTAAAAACTACAGCAGCAGAGCCAATACCATTATTCGTTCCCATAATGGACCGAAAAGCTGGTGATGTCCGGCCAAGTTCGATAGCCACCAAAATTTCTTCTTCCATGGTTAGGCCTAGACCACCGTATTCTTCTGGGATGGTCAATCCGAATAAGCCCAGAGCCTTCATTTCTTCTAATATGTCGCCTGGAAGATAAGCTTCCTCAGCCAACTGCTGTTCTGCGGGTACGAGTTTTTCTCTGACGAATTTTTCGATTACGTAAATGAGTTGGTTGAGAGTTTCTTGATCACGTATCATGCTGAGGTGCCTAATAACTACTAAATTGAAAAGAGCGGCTAAGCTAGCACAGCAATTTATTTTATGCGACTGAGGCCACCGCATTCGTTGGGCTTCGGGTTAATTCCACCCCTGAAAAGGCTATGCTAGAATGGCCGACCCGGCTATTCTAGCACTGGCTTTTGAGTATGGGCCACAGTGCAAGCTGCTTACCGTAGCAGCAAGAAAAATGGGGCAGCCAGAGCGAACATTCAGGGGGGGGAGCTTGTTGTACTAACGGTAGTATGTTTGCCAACAATTTTCCTCGTTTTACAAATTCAACAGAGAGCAATCGATGTCAGACAATTCACTCACCGACGCATATATTTATGATGGCGGGCGTTCCGCATTTGGTCGCCATGCTGGTGCCTTATCTCCAATAAGGCCTGACGATTTACTGGCTCATGTAATAAAAAATGTCGTGGAGAGAAATTCCTTCGATGCCGAAGCTTTTGAAGATGCCATTATGGGCAATACTAATGGCGCCGGCGAAGATTGTAGGAATGTAGGAAGGTTTGCGTTGCTGCGTGCAGGCATACCGACAAATGTGGCCGGGCTGACGGTGAATCGATTGTGTGGTTCTGGCTTGGCGGCAACTTTAGATGCAGCTCGTGGTGTCAAAGTTGGGGAGGGTGATCTATTTCTTGCCGGTGGTGTCGAATCTATGAGTCGTGCGCCATTGATAATATCTAAGTCACATAGTGCTTTTGATCGTGGTCAACAAATTGCCGATTCCACTTTAGGTGCCCGCTTTACTAACCCTGCATTCGCTTCGGCCTTTGGTAACGATTCCATGCCCGAGACAGCAGATAATATAGCCAGTGACTTAGGTATTACTCGAGGCCAAGCGGATGCTTTTGCTGCGGCCTCTCAAGCGAAATATGAAGCAGCTCGAGCAGATGGGTTTTTTATTGACGAAATAATTCCTATCGAAGTGCCAATGGGTCGGAAAAAGCCGCCAGTTACGGTCGACACTGATGAGCATCCCCGCCCACAATCCACTTTGGATGCATTAAGCGGATTGAGAACGCTTTTTGAGGATGGCGTAGTCACGGCAGGCAATGCTTCTGGAATTAACGACGGTGCGGCGGCACTGATTATTGGGAACAAAGCTGTTGGCGAAAAATATGGAGTGAAACCGCGAGCTCGCATAATAGCCGGTGGAGTCGCCGGTGTAGAGCCAAGGGTAATGGGTCTCGGTCCCGTTTTCGCTATACGTAAAGCACTAGCGAGATCAGGTTTGGATCTATCCGATATGGACATTATCGAAATTAATGAGGCCTTCGCGCCACAGGTGCTAGGTTGCTTAAATATGTTGAAAGTTGACTTCAGTGATTCCCGTGTCAATCCGAATGGAGGGGCCATCGCCATAGGGCATCCTTTGGGGGCTTCTGGCGCGCGGATAGCGATTACGGCGATGCGCCAATTGGAAAGAACCGGCGGGCGTTATGCGGCAATCAGTTTATGTATCGGAATAGGTCAGGGTATTGCGGCAATCCTTGAACGCGTTGATTAAATTTATTCAAACACAATTCAATAAGAACTACATATTAAGAATTTACCTATAGATGAAGGAGTAAACATGTCAGAAGCAGTGAGTTATGAACTAGTTGGTAATATAGGCATAGTTAGCGTAAATAATCCTCCGGTAAACGCATTGGCACAGATAGTTAGAGCAGGAATCTTGGAGGCTATCACTACTGCTCAAAATGATGCATCGGAAGCGATTGTGTTGTGTTGTGAAGGGCGTACTTTTATCGCTGGCGCAGACATTACTGAATTTGGTAAGCCTCCGAAGGAACCGGGTTTGCCTGTAGCTTTATCGGCTATCGAAAATTCAAGCAAGCCGGTAATTGCAGCGATTCACGGCACTGCATTGGGTGGTGGTTTTGAAGTGGCGCTCGCCTGTCACTATCGATGCGCAATTGCTTCTGCCAAAGTTGGTTTGCCAGAGGTTAAACTTGGTCTCTTGCCAGGTGCTGGTGGAACCCAAAGAGTGCCGCGAATAGCAGGCGTGAAAGCAGCTCTCGATATGATCACTAGTGGTAATCCTGTTGCGGCAAAAAAAGCTTTGGTTATGGGATTGGTTGATGAAGTCTTGAGTGGCGATGATGTTCGCAGTGGTGCGATTCAATATGCCAAAGGTTTAGTAGAGTCAGGTGCACCTTTAAAACGTATCCGGGATATTACCATTGATTCAGCGACAATTGAGCCTGGATTTTTTGATGGTGCGCGCAAGCAATTAGCGAAGCGAGCTCGTGGTCAAATAGCACAAGATAAAATTGTTTCCTGTATTGAAGCTGCCGTGAATCTTCCAATAGATGAAGGTCTGGAGCGAGAGCGAGAGTTATTCAAAGAATTGGTGACTTCATCAGAGTCAGCAGCCATGAGACATATCTTTTTTGCCGAAAGGTTAGCTGCAAAAATCAAAGATCTGCCTCGAGAAACACCTACTCGTGACATCAGCAAAGTAGCCATTATCGGTGGTGGAACAATGGGTGGTGGTATTGCGATGTGTTTTGCTAACGTTGGAATACCTGTAGTGATGTTGGAGGTTAACGATGAATCGCTTGAGCGTGGAATGCAGATCATTCGTAAGAACTATACGATCACTGTTCAAAAAGGAAAACTTCCCGCTGACCAAATGGAACAACGTATTGGATTAATTGCTGGAACAACGAATTATGAAGATATTGGTGATGTTGATTTGGTTATCGAAGCTGTCTTTGAAAATTTGGAGCTTAAGAAAGAAATTTTTGCCAAGCTTGATGGTGTCTGCAAGCAAGGTGCGATTCTGGCGACAAATACTTCCTATCAAGATGTCGATGCTATAGCCGCTGCGACTAGCCGGCCACAAGATGTTGTCGGTATGCACTTCTTCAGTCCAGCAAATGTCATGAAGTTATTGGAAAATGTTCGTGGAGAGAAGACAGCGGATGATGTAGTAGCAACTGCTATGAGTATCGGTAAGAAAATTGGCAAAGTTTGTGCCCTTTCTGGAGTTTGCTACGGGTTCATTGGTAATCGAATGTTGGGCGGCTATGGCCGCGAAGCGCAAATGCTCTTAATGGATGGTTGCACACCGGCTCAAGTCGATGGCGCTTTGGAGAAATTTGGCATGGCAATGGGGCCGCTAGCGATGAGTGATCTTGCCGGTCTGGATGTTGGTTACAAGGCTAGACAAGGCCGAACTGATCTCCCGGACGACCCCAAGCTTTATCGAATGGGCACTCTGCTTGTGGAGATGGGACGTCATGGTCAAAAGACTGGGTCAGGTTTTTATAAATATGATCCAGAGACTCGCCGTCGTTTATCTGATCCTGAAGTAGAGTCAATGATAAAAGGAGAAGCAGCTAAATTAGACCTTGAACAAAGAGATATCGGCGATGATGAAATTCTGGCTCGCTGCTTTTATCCGTTGATTAACGAAGCTGCACTCATTCTTGAAGAAGGAATAGCACAGCGTCCGTCGGATATAGATGTGGTCTATGTATTCGGTTATGCCTTTCCAGTGGCGAAGGGTGGACCAATGCATTATGCAGATCAAGTGGGGCTTAAAAATGTCTATGACAAAATTTGTGAATTTCGTGATCTATATGGTGAGCAGTATTGGAAGCCTGCACCACTGCTAAAACAGTTAGCTGAAGAAGGCAGTACGTTTGCCGAGTGGGGAGCTAAAAACGGCTAAGCAATTGCTGTTCTCTCTAACTTTTTAGTTGATAAATACATTAATAATTTTCGAGGTCGAAGAATGATTTCATATCAAACTACAACCCCCGGTGCGGCATTGGTTGAGGTGGAAACCGAAACCCCGCAGCCCCAAGGTACAGAAGTACTAATAAAAACTGTCGCCTGTGGTGTTTGTCACTCCGATATTCATATGCATGATGGTGTGTTTGAACTAGGCGGAGGAAAACAATTGGAAGTTGGGCAAGAAGGCATGGTCTTGGGCCATGAAATATTTGGGGAAGTGGTTGCGCTCGGGCCAGATGCTGAAGGTGCTGCTATAGGTGATCGCCGAGTTGTTTTTCCTTGGATTGGCTGTGGCGAATGCGCAGCTTGCCAGCGGGGCGATGAACAGCTTTGTTCGCCCGGAAGGGCATTGGGTATCGCACAACATGGTGGTTTCGCAGATCATGTTTTGGTTCCCCATAGCCGTTACTTGTTCGATAAGGGTGACGTTAGTGATTCTCTAGCAGCGACTTATGCTTGTTCTGGACTCACTGCCTACGGCGCGCTGAAAAAAGTGGGTGAACTACAAGCAGGTGATGAAGTGGTAATCATCGGTGCCGGTGGTGTTGGTTCAATGGCGATTCAAATCGCAATGGCTATGGGAATTGATCCTATTGTTGTGGATATCGATGAAGGAAAACTTCAAACCGCTCGAGACTTTGGTGCAACTCGTACGTTCAATTCCTCCGACCCTCAAACCGCTAAAGCCATTAGAAAAGCAACCGGTGGTGCCTATGCAGTATTGGATTTTGTCGGCGCTGAAGCCTCCGTGAATTATGGCCTCAATTGTCTCCGTAAAGGTGGCATGTTGGTGATTATCGGACTCTATGGTGGTGCCTTGTCCATGCCTATTCCTTTTATTCCTATGAATGCGCGTATTATTCAAGGTAGTTATGTGGGTAGTCTTCAAGACATGAGTGAGCTGATGACTATGGTGCGAGATGGTCAAATTGCGCCAATCGACATCGTCGAAAGACCTCTAGCCGAAGCAAATGCAGCTTTGGCAGACTTAAAAGCAGGTCAGGTTAAAGGTAGACAAGTCCTCATTAGTGTTTAAGCAAGAGTTGATTTGATTAGTAGGAGTGGTTAAGTGTCTGCACTGAAAGATTTTCAAGACAGTACGCGTCAATGGTTGGAGGAGAATTGCCCTCAGTCAATGCGAACACCTATGGTGCAAGAGGAGATTGTCTGGGGAGGGAAAAACCCGACCTTTGCCAACCCTGAGAGCAAATTATGGCTGGACCGGATGGCAGATAAAGGTTGGACCTGCCCATCGTGGCCAACTGAATACGGTGGTGGTGGGTTATCAAAAGAAGAAATAATTATTCTTAATCAGGAGCTTGCCCGAATCAATGCGCGACCCGCTATCACTAGTTTTGGAATCAGCATGCTAGGGCCGGTCTTGCTGGAATACGGCAACCATGAACATAAAATGGAACATATTCCAAAAATTGTTCGTGGTGAAATTCGCTGGTGTCAGGGTTATTCAGAGCCAGGGTCAGGCTCTGATTTGGCTAGTTTAGGTACTAAGGCTGATTTACGTGGTGATAATTACCTCATTAATGGCTCTAAAGTCTGGACTTCCTATGCGGACAAGGCCGATTGGATTTTCTGTTTAGTGCGAACTGATAACGATGTGCCAAAGCACTCAGGAATAAGCTTTATCTTGTTTGATATGAGTAGCGAAGGTATTAGCACCAAGCCAATTCAATTAATCAGTGGGTCGTCGCCATTTTGCGAAACATTCTTTGATGATGTGAAAGTTCCTGCTGCTAATTTAGTCGGCCGCTTGAACGAAGGCTGGACGATAGCGAAAAGGCTCTTACAGCACGAACGAACTATGATTTCGAGTTTTGGCCTAGCGAGTGGTCAGTCCGACCGTGGTGGAACTACGTCCACTGTGACGAGTGTTGAAGGCGCAGCTATGCACTATCGCGGCGACACGGATAAATTGTCTGACCCTGTGTTACGCGACAAAATTGCGCAATTTAAAATTGATAGTGATGCTTTCGCCTTTACTTCGAGACGTTCAGTGGAAGAATCGAAGCAGGGGCAAGGGCCTAATGCGACATCGTCTATGTTGAAAAACTATGGCTGTGAGCTTAATAAGCGTCGCTATGAACTTTTGCTGGAAGCAGTTGGTAGTCAGGCTCTAGGCTGGGAAGGTGATGGCTTTTCTGCAGATGAATTACAAGTGACCCGGGAATGGTTGCGCTCGAAAGCAAATTCGATAGAGGGCGGAACTTCAGAGGTTCAATTGAATGTTATTGCTAAGCGTGTGCTCGGATTGCCTGACATTTTGAGTCTAGCAAAGAATTAGAAAGTTGGAGAACGCAGAATGGCATTAGTACTAAACGAAGATCAACAATTATTAAAAGACTCAGCTAAAAGTTTCTGTCAACAAAATGCCCCAGTGAGCCAGCTACGGCAACTGCGGGATAGTGATGACGCTAAAGGTTTTGATGTCGATACTTGGCAGCAAATGGCTGCATTAGGATGGGCGGGAATGGCTATTCCTGAGGAATATGGTGGTTATGGTTTTGGCTATGTCGGCCTTGGTGTGGTTTTAGAAGAAACTGGCAGGTCGTTGGTGAGCTCTCCCCTAATACCAACTGTTCTGCTGGGTGCTAGTATAATCGTTGAGCTGGGCTCTGAACGACAAAAGCTTGAATTACTGCCTAAGATAGTTGAGGGAGAGCTGCTTTTGGCGATGGCGATAGATGAAACAACATTCCATGCTCCGACTAAACTCAATACGACCGCTACTAAGAGCGGAGAAAAATTCAAACTAAACGGCAGTAAGACATTTGTCTTGGATGGACACATTGCCGACAAACTAATTGTAGTTGCGCGAACTTCTGGGGAAAGTGATAGCGCTAATGGAATAAGTTTGTTTCTCGTTGACCCTGCTAGCACAGGAGTAGAAATTTCTCGCTCGCATATGGTTGATAGTCGGAATTCTTCCAAAATTATCTTTACCGATGTCGAAGTGTTCGCTGACGATATGCTGGGAGGTGAGGGTAATGGCTTTGCTGGTCTCACTCGTGTGCTGGACAGAGCTTGCATAGGCTTATCAGCAGAAATGTTGGGCAGCATTCAGGAAGTTTTTGATCGTACACTTGAGTATCTCAAGCAGCGTGAACAGTTTGGTGT
Source organism: Gammaproteobacteria bacterium (assembly GCA_963854365.1). GTDB lineage: Bacteria > Pseudomonadota > Gammaproteobacteria > Pseudomonadales > Pseudohongiellaceae > UBA9145. The sequence continues at coordinate 1,729 of CAWKZI010000005.1, read as the reverse complement.
TTTAATCGGATCCTTTCAGGGTTTGCAGCATCGGTCCGCCTCCATGTACAGCGAAATAGAATTGTGTAAGTCTGCGGTAATCGCTGCATTGTCAGCTTTGGATGACGAGCATTCTACCGAAAAAGAAATTTCGATTCTTGCAAGTGTAGCTAAAGCGAAATTATCCGAAGTTTATTGCTTAGTGAGTAATGAAGGTATCCAGATGCACGGTGGCATAGGAATGACGGATGAATTTGATATCGGATTCTTTATAAAACGTGCTCGAGTTGCACAACAATTTCTTGGTGATGTAAGTTTTCATCGTGAGCGTTATGCGAGCTTAAATGGATTCTAAGGTGGCAGCTTATTCCAGTAAATCCTTTCCGCTATTTAAATGATACGTGATTTAGAGAAGGCATGAGTATCAAGCTATGAAAGTTCTATTAGCTGTGTAATTTGAGTACAAGTTAATCCATGTTCCTACTTATTATCGGTGCAGTACTAGCTATATTGGTTTATGTCCCATCTTTTTGGGTTCGTCGGGTAATGAGCAGCAATAGTGGAGAAATCTCAACCCTGCCTGGTACTGGAGGAGAATTAGCCAAACACCTGATTGAAAGATTCGAACTTGATGGAATCACTGTAGAAGAAACCAATCCATTTCAGGACCATTTTGATCCCAGAGATCAGACCGTGCGATTGGGGCCGGATAATTTCAATGGGAAATCCCTGACGGCTGTGGCCGTAGCAACTCATGAAGTAGGGCATGCGATTCAATTTCACCGTAGGGAGAAAATATTCGAATTGCGTAAGCGTTACCTACCCACCGCTCAGGCCTTAAGTAAAGTCGGCGTTGGCATCATGTTCGCCTTCCCCATAGTGGGGTTTATAGTGAGGTCACCAATAGTTATTGGGTTGGTGATAGCTCTCAGCTTGCTTCTTCAGCTTGCAGGCGCATTAGCTTATCTGATTATCCTGCCCGAGGAATGGGACGCTAGTTTTAACAAAGCACTTCCAATACTGATCGAGGGTGATTATGTCGATGAATCTGCAATTCCGACGGTTAGGAAAATCTTGAAGGCGGCAGCACTTACCTATTTTTCCGCAGCATTGGCTAATGTACTTAACATTGGTCGATGGTTCATGATATTAAGGCGTTAGATTGTAATAATAAATTATGGAATTTCACTTGCAATTAAAAACCACAAAATCCCCTAAGCGTTTCTCACAACATGGATGACTCTCTCAATGTTTTTGACGAGCCGCTTCTACCTTGTGGCGCAGATCCTATAACTGGCTTTTTTCGTGACGGTTGCTGCAATACTAGTGATGAAGATTTCGGTTCCCATACGGTTTGTATTCAAGTTAGTCAGAAATTTCTTGAATACTCAAGATTTCAGGGCAATGACCTCTCCACGCCTATGCCGGATTTCGGATTTCCGGGATTGAGCCCGGGGGACTCATGGTGTCTCTGTGCTGCTCGTTGGCTGCAGGCCTATGAGCAGAATATGGCTCCTAAGGTCTATCTTACTCGCACACATAAGCGTGCTCTTGAGATAGCCCCACTTGAAAAGTTAAAAGAATTTGCAGTTGATATTAACTGATGATGCTTCATTGTAGTTTTGCCTAAGTAGACTTTGCTGTTAACGAAGAAATTTGATCTTTATTAGGAAGGGTGATTTCGTTTAAGTTCATGAAAAACAGTGTGGTCAATATAGTGCCCGGCGGTTATCAAGGAATGTGGAACGAC